>DATFWO010000307.1:0-9682 GCA_035259205.1 Burkholderiales bacterium
GCAGGCGGCAAGCGCCTGCTCAGGGGCACATCTCTTTGTCGGGAGCCCTCGCAATATCGACATATTGCTTCGGGCTCTCCTCCTCGACCTGCATCCCACATCGCCTCCGTCGCACACGTGCCTATATATGAAATAGGTTCTAGTCACTGTTTACGGCATGAAGCTATACAGCTACTTCCGGAGCTCCGCCGCGTACCGGGTGCGCATCGCGCTCAATCTCAAGGGCCTGGACTACGAGTACCTCCCGGTACATCTCACCCGCGGCGGCGGGGAGCAGCTCCGCCCTGAATATCGCAAGGTGAATCCGCAAGCCCTGGTCCCCGTACTGCTCGACGGCGAGCGCACGCTGAACCAGTCGCTCGCGATCATCGAGTATCTCGATGAAACACACCCCCGTCCGCCGCTGCTGCCCAGGGATCCGGCGGGACGCGCGCGGGTGCGCGGCCTCGCACAGATGATAGCCTGTGAAATCCATCCATTGAACAACACGCGGGTCCTGGGCTATCTGACCGGCGCTGCGGGCGTAAGCGACGAAGCCAGAAGCGCATGGTACCGTCACTGGGTGGCGGAAGGCTTTACGGCGCTGGAAGCCAGGCTCGCAGGCGATTCCGCCACGGGCAGGTTCTGCCATGGCGACGCACCGGGAATGGCGGATTGCTGCCTGGTCCCCCAAGTGGCCAATGCGCGGCGCTTCAAGTGCGATCTCTCGCAGTACCCGACGCTCGTCGCGATCGACAGCAACTGCCTCGCGCTCGAGGCCTTCCAGCGTGCGGCTCCAGAGCGGCAGCCCGACGCGGAGTGACCTTGACTGGCAGTTCCGTTGCCCGGCGGGGATCGAAGAAGAAGACCGTCCATGAAGCCGGAGCCATTTCCATCGCATAAGCCTTCTCCCAAGGAGCGGGCGGTTGTCGGCTGCATACTCGGCACCGCGGTGGGTGACGCACTGGGCCTCGCATGTGAAGGACTCAGCCGTCGGCGCCAGTCGAGGATGTTCCCCAACCTCTCCGGCTACAAGCTCCTGCCCCTCGGGAAGGGCATGTGCTCGGCCGACACCGAGCAAACCTGCATGGTCGCGCAATCTCTGATCGAGACCGCGCACTTCCGCGACCCGGACGGCATGGGCAGAAGGTTCGCCGCGAACTTCGGCTGGCGGCTGCGCTTCTGGCTGCTGGGACTTCCAGTCGGCGTCGGTTTCGCCACGCTGCGGGCGATCTGCAAGCTCTGGCTCGGCTTCTCGCCGCGGTGGAGCGGCGTTTATTCGTCGGGAAACGCGCCGGCCATGAGGATCGCCCTCGTGGGCGTGTGCTACGGGGATGACGTCCCGCGCATGCGCGCCCTGGCGCGCGCCGCAACACGCATCACCCACACCGACCTCAAGGCCCAGCACGGAGCTGTGGCGGTGGCACTCGCCGCTCACTTCGCCGCAACGCACCAGGGAAGCATCACTCCGCGCGAGTACCTCGATGCACTGGAGCCGCTCTGCGGCAGGACCTCGGGGCTCATGGCGCTGATGCGCGCCGTTGCGGCCAGCGTAGCCCGGGGCGAGAGCGCGGAATCGTACGCTGCGACCATCGGCTGCGCCAGAGGGGTCACCGGCTACATCTACCACACCGTGCCGGTAGCCCTGCACATCTGGCTGCGTCGGAATGCGGATTACAGGGGCGCGCTGCTCGAAGCCGTGCGCCTGGGCGGAGACACGGACACTCTCGCAGCCGTAGTCGGCGCACTGGTCGGCGCCCGGGTGGGCAAAGAAGGCATACCGCCCGAATGGCTGCGTGACCTGCGGGAATGGCCTCGTACGCTGCTGTGGATGGAGCGGCTCGGCATCAAGCTCGCGCGCCAGTGCGACTATCCCGACTACGTTGTTGCGGAACCGCTCGCCTGGTACAAGCTGCTGCTGCGCAACGCGCTGTTCATCACGCTCGCCCTGGCACACGGGTTCAGGCGGCTACTGCCTCCCTATTAATGGCGTAACACGGGGCGAGCGCCCCCCCCCGGGCGACGAATCTGAAGGGTTCCTTGGCGCATTACTCGGCGGTGATGTTGCCCGCCTTGATGATCTTCGCGTACTTGTCGATCTCCTGCCTGAAGTACTTGGCAAGCTCCTCGGGCGAGCTGCCCACCGGGTCGCCGCCTTCCTTGGTTATGAATTCGCGCACGTCGGGTGCCTTGACTCCCTTGACGATCTCGGCGTTCAGCTTGGTGACGATCTCCCTCGGCGTGCCGGCGGGGAGGAACATCGCGTACCAATTGTCGGACTCGAAGCCCGGATAGATGGATGCCATCGTCGGCAGGTCCGGAAACGCTGACGATTTCTTCAATGTCGTTACCGCGAGCGCCTTGACTTTGCCCGATTTCACGTGCGGCTGGGCCGCGAGCGCGGTGGCGAACTGGAAATCGACTTCGCCGCCCAGCATGGCGGTCATCGCGGGACCGCCGCCTTTGTACGGGATATGGGTGAGGTTGGCCCCGGCAAACTGCTTGAGCATCTCGAGCGACAGGTGGCTGGTGGTGCCGGCGCCGTTCGATGCTGCGTTCAAGCCGTTCTTCTGTTTCTTGGTGAGCGCCACCAGCTCCCTCACCGACTTCGCCGGCACGCTGGGATGCAGTATCAACACCAGCGGCACCGAGGATATCCAGCTCACGGGCTGCAGCTCTTTCAGCGGATCGAGCGGGATCTTCTTGAACAGGCTGACGTTGACCGACAAGGATGCAGTGGTAAACAGTATCGTATAGCCATCGGGCGGCGACTTGGCGACGAGCTCGGCCCCGATCAGGCCGCTCGCCCCGGCACGGTTGTCGACCACGAAGGTCTGCCCCATGCTTTCGTAGAACTTCTTGCCCAGCAGCCGGCCCTGGATGTCGGTCCCTCCGCCCGGCCCGAATGGCACGATGATGCGCACCGGCTTGGCGGGCCAGGCCTGGGCGTAAGCGGTCACGCAGGCCGCAGCGCCTATGCCCAAAAGTCCGATTTGCACCAATGCTCGCAGGCTCATCGTTCTCTCCTCCAAATCGTTGAGGCTCGTTAGAGCCCGCGCCGTGCCAGCCGTTCACTCGCCCATGCTGCCGCCCTAAGGCGCAGCCGCGGCGACACGATTCCGCGCTGTGGGACTACGCTGACACCGAGCGCTCTGCTCCTATCCGCGGTAGATCGGCTCGGGCTGGGCAAAGAATGAATGCAGGATGTGGTAGACCGCAAGATAGTTGATCTGCTGGAAGCTCGCATGCGAGATGCCGGCCATTATCGTGAATTGCTTGTCCGGGTTGGGCAGGCGCTCGAAAAATTCCAGCAAGTCGCCGAGACCGGCGATGCCGTCGAACTCGCCGCGCATGACGATGGTCGGCACTGGGATCTTCGCCGGGTCCACGACGGGCAGCCTTGAACACATGTCGACATACGTGCCCGTGGGCACCGAATCGTCGAGCGCCAGCACGGCGTCGGCAAAGGCGCTCACCGTGGCCTTGTCCGCGCAACCGGGGTGGTCGCGCGTGAAGATGCTTTCCACGAACGCGCGGTCGATGGGACGCCGGTTGCTGCTCCTGAAGTCGCCGAGCTTCTTGCGCCGCTCCGCCAGGGTCGGGCTTCCCTTGCCGGTCCAGACGAAGGCATCGAGCGCAAGGCGCTGCACGCGCTCGGGATGGCGCTGCGCGAACAGCGCGGCGCGCAGCGCGCCGGACGAAATGCCGTAGGTGAGGAACTGCTTCACGCCGCGTGTCTTCATGATGTACGCGGTCGCCGCCTCGAGGTCATCCGCACCGTTCGCGATATCACAGTTGATGTTGCGCAGCTTGTCGGAGCGGCCGTAGCCTTCCATGTCCACGCACCACGCGTCAAAACCGCGCTGGACGAACCAATCCATCGCCGAGGAGTACGGCCGCCCCGCCACCTGCAAGTCGAACGTCGGCGTGGAGGCCATCGAAGACCCGTGCACGAAGAGAATGGTGCCGCGTCTCTCCTGCGAGGTGCCGCACGGTTTTTCCCACAGGAAAAGCTTGACGTCACCCTTCTTCGTCCAGTGTTCCCGACCGCTCACGGGCGCGTGCGTCTGCGGGTGATCCATTGCGATCCTTGTGAAATGAAGTCGAGGTGACTGCGCGGTTGCGGGCCGGTGCAAGTCTAGGGTAGCGTCCCGGCAGCGTCAAATCGCGGCAGCTCGATCGGATTTGCTGTCGGTTCGCGGCTCCCCCTATACTTCATCAAGCCGGAAGCGGAACTCCGGTTTGATCCTGCGCTGGAGCGGATGATGCACACCGCTCAACGCGCAGTCCGCTCATTGCTTACTGCTCACCGAATACCCATGGACTTCAGAATCAGCGAAGAACAGCGCGCGTTCGTCGACACCGTGCGCCGCGTGTGCCAGAGGGATTTCAAGAGCCGCGCGGTCAAGTACCTCGACGGCACCTGGCCCGCGGAGAACATGAAGCAGCTCGCCGAAATCGGCGTGCTCGGCATGTCCGTACCGCAGGAATACGGCGGCTCCGGCCTTGGCATCCTGGACACGGTTCTGGTGCTCGAAGAGATCGGCAAGGTGTGCTACGTGACCGCGATGGCGGCGCTCGGCGAGCTGGGCGTGCAGACGCGCGTCATCTCCACCTATGCGCCGGAAACGATCAAGCGGCGCATCCTGCCGCGGGTTGCAACCGGCGAAGCGATACTCGCGATCTGCATGACCGAGCCCAATGCCGGAACCGACGTTCCAAACTACGCCACCAACACCGACATCAGGGGCGACCGTGTGATCGTGAACGGTGTGAAGACGCTCATCTCGCGGGCGGATATCGCCGAGATGTTCGTCGTGTTCACGCGCGTGAACAGGACCCCGGGCGCAAAGGGCATTGGCTGCGTGCTGGTGCCGGGCGGGGTAAAAGGCCTTGCGGCAAAGGCGAGCTTTCATACGATGGGCGGGGAGCACCTGTCGGAGGTGGTGTTCGACGGCGTCGAGCTGCCCCTCGAAAATCTCGTGATTCGGGACGACGGCATGAAGCGGCTGCTGTCCGCGTTCAACACGCAGCGCTGCCTCAATCCCGCGATCTGCCTCGGGCTCGCCGAAGGAGCGCTCGAGGAAGCCGTCCGCTACATGCGCGATCGCTCTGCGTTCGGCCGGAAGATCGGAGATTTCCAGGGATTGCGCTGGAAGGTCGCCGATATGTACGTCCAGATCGAAGCGGGACGGGGATTGCTGTACCGGGCGGCCGTGAGCGGCGACCGGTTCCCCGACGCCGCTCTCGCCGCGATGGCCAAGATCTACTGCAACGAGATGAGCATACGGGTCACCTCGGATGCGATCCAGATCCACGGCGGCTACGGATTCACCGACGAGTTTCCGGTCTCGCGCTATTTTCGCGGCACGCGCTACGGCAGCCTCGGCGGCGGCACGACCGAGACGCTGCGCAACATGATCGGCAAGAAGCTGGTCGAAGATATGGATCTTGCGACCGGTGTATTCGGCATGGGCACCTTCTGATGATGCCTCATCAAAGAGCGGGCTTGGGACGGTAGTACTTGTCTCGGTCTATCGATTTCACCGATACCTTTTCGACTCGGCCGTCCCGCAGCACGTCGAGCGTAACCTCCACGCCCGCTTCCCCCCGCGACCAGAGCCTGCTGTAGAAGTCCGCCTGTCCCTTGATGGACTGGCCGCCGATGCCGACGATGACGTCTCCGGTCCTGATGGCTGCGTCATCGGCGGGGCTGTCCGGGGAGACCCGGGTCACGATGACATTGCCCTGTACTTCCTGGGTATTGACTCCGATCCACGGGCGCGGACGGGCAGAAGATCTGCCGTTGGCGATGAGATCGCCGAGCAGCGGTTTCAGCAGATCGATCGGGACGAAAAGGTTGCCGGGCACCTGGTTGCCGCGGGAACCCATGGCATCACTCACCACGAGAGAGCCGATGCCGAGCAGCTTGCCTTCCCGGTTGAGCAGCGCGGCACCACTCCAGTTCACGGTCGCCGGCGCAGTATAGATCGCGTCGTCGAGCAGGTATTCCCAGTACCCGACGAATTGGCGGCGCGAGACGACGTATGCGGGGGCAACCCCGTCGAAACCGACGATCAGGACCAGCTCGCGATCGGCAACCCCGGCGGACTGGCCGATCTGCACCGGCTTTATCGGCAGCGGCCGCAGCGCGCGCAGGAGGCCAAAACCGGTATTGTTGTCATAACCCACTACGGTAGCCGGAAACGAGCGGCCGTCCGCAGTCATCAGCTCCACTGTTTCCGCTTCCACAACCAGATAGCCGATCGTGAGCACCAGGCCGTCGGAATCGATCACGACGCCGCTGCCCTCGCGCTGCGCGCCGAGGGTACGCATGGAACGCGCGTTATTTACGGCCTTCGTCCGGACTCTCACCACCGACAGCGCATCGACGGTAAGGTCCGACTGAGGTCGCGCTTGCGGAACGGCCGGCTGATCGTCGGCCGCGAATGCTGTTCCGTACAGGGACGCGGCAAGCAGCGAGCAGGCAACCAGCAATGAGACTTTGCAAACTCTGCGCACTTCACGCTGCACGCCCGCGAATCGCATCTAGCGCAGTCTCCCAAGGGTTGAGCATATCCTACGCCGATTCAGCTCTCCGGTAACGCTCAGCAGCATGCGCAAGTGCCGTGAACAGTTCATATGCTGAAATCATGCCTGTCATGTTGCCGCGACACGAGTCTTGCGGCGTCCGCTCCGCGCTACAATCGGCGATGCCAGAGGTGGTAATCCGCTGCATGCCACCCGGGCGGCTCACCTTCTCGTTGCACGGACATCGCCGGGATGGCATTGGTTCAGAAACCGGCCTAACCACTTGGAAAGCGCCAAATCATGGAACTGGGATTGAAAGGCAAGGTTGCCGTCGTCACCGGCGGCACGCAAGGCATAGGACGCGCCACCGCGCTGCGCTTTGCGCAGGAAGGGGCCAACGTCGCGATCTGCGCGCGGAATGCCGACCGGCTGGAGCAGACGGCGACTCAATTGCGCAAGACCGGCGTCGAGGTGCTGTCCATGTCCGCCGACTGCAGCCGCGTGGAGGACATCGAGCGCTTCATGGGGGCCGTCGTGAAGAAGTTCGGCCGCGTCGACGTGCTCGTCAACAATGCTGGAGAATCGATGCGCGGCAAGTTTCTCGAAGTCGACGACGCGAAGTGGAGTTCCGACATTGAATTGAAGGTGTTCGGCGCCATCCGCTGCTCGCGCCTGGCGATCCCGCACATGAAGAAGCAAGGCGGTGGACGCATCATCAACATCACGATCTCGAGCGCCAAGCAGCCGGGCGCGGAATCCATGCCGACTTCGGTGTCCCGCGCGGCGGGACTCGCCATCACCAAGGCGCTGTCCAAGGAATTCGCCGCCGACAACATCCTCGTCAATACCGTCTGCATCGGCAAGATCAAGTCGGGTCAGCATGAGCGGCGCTACAAGCGCGAGGGCAAGACGGCCGAGGAATATTACGCACAGGCCTCGAAGGACATTCCGCTCGGGCGCGTAGGCGAAGCGGAGGAAGTCGCGAACGTCATCGCGTTCCTGGCGTCCGACGCCGCGAGCTACGTAACCGGCACGAGCATCAATCTGGACGGTGGAATATCCGGCACGCTTTGAACCAGTGAGCAGTAAGCGGTGAGCGGTAAGCGGTAGACAAGTAGCGATTCGTCAGCCGTAATTCGTGCAATGAAAAAGCCCGCCGGTCGGCGGGCTTTTTATTTTGGTGCTGTAGAGTGGACTCGAACCACCGACCTACTGATTACGAATCAGTTGCTCTACCAACTGAGCTACTACAGCGCAGGATTTCGTCGGCTTTCGCTTGACGAAGTCCTTATATGGAGGGCTGGCAAATGACGAATGATGCGGCTCTCATATTCAGCATGAGATTGGCGGCTACCTCACTTCAGGATTGCACACTCCCGACAGGCTCAGCACGCACTCCCGAACGGATGCGCACGATGATGTCGACGCCCTCCGTGACCATGCCTTCGGGCAGCTGCGGCAGGCCCGAGATCGCGATCTCGCTCGCCTGGATATCCGTCAGCTCGCCGGTGTCGATGTTATAGAAGTGATGGTGCGGAGCCGTGTTGGGATCGTAGAACACCTTGCTCGGATCCACGATCACCTCGCGGATCAGCTTCTTCTCCAGAAATAGGTTGAGCGTGTTGTACACGGTCGCCTTCGACGTCTCCGAATGTCGGCCGTTGACGATCGCGAGCAGCTGATCGGCCGAAAGATGCTCGGCGCGGGAGAACAGCGCGTAGGCGATCTCGATCCGCTGATGCGTCGGAGTGATGTCGTGCGCGCGCAGCACCGCGGCGAGATTGTCGCGCGTGTAGTGAGTGGCCATCATGCGGACGGATTCTAGTGGATTGCTTAGACTGTGTCTAATTCTAAGTGATTCAGGGGCTTGTGGCACCCCCACGCCATGGCGCGCGATACCGACCGCAGCGATTGATACAAAGCCCTCCAGGCGCTTTTGTGCCCGCGCTTACCCGTGCGCTTTGTCACGGCCACTCGAGAGCGCGGCTCATCTCCGCTCCTTTCGTTCCCGGTTTCCGCCCGCCCATCGGACGTCGCTGGATTGGGGCTGCTGCGTCCAACACAATGCACTCGTCCCAAAGGCAATGCCAACGGAGTATCGATGACTCAGCGGCACAGCGGCTTCACGGTCCTCGAGCTGATGATGACAGTGGGTCTGATCGCCGTACTTATGATGATCGCCGCGCCGTCTCTGCGCGACCTCATCAAGAATTCCCGCATAACGTCGCAGGCCAACGACCTCATGACCGACCTCGCGATTGCGCGCGCCGAAGCGGTGAAGCGCGGCGTGCGCACGGCGATCTGTACCAGTTCGGATGGCTTGACGTGCACCGCTACGCCCTGGAACCAGGGTTGGATCATATTCACGGACCACGGTCCCGACAAAGGCGGCACCTACGGCGCGGTCGACAGCGCGATCCCCGCTCCCGATACCGACACCGTCCTGAAGATAGCCCGGGCGATCGACGGGGCCAACGAGAATCCCGCCAACACCATCACGACCATCAACGCCAGCGTAAACGCCGGCGCGATGTACGTGGGGTTCCGGCCCTCGGGCGTCGTGACGCCCGGCGGCGCCGGGGCGGAGACGGAGTTCCTGCTGTGCGATTCGCGCACGACCGACCAGGTAGGCGCCAGTGCCGCCAGCAATAAGGGCCGCCACATCAGGGTAGCGGGGACCGGGCGCGCTTTTTCGATCCGGTGCACCTGCGACACCATCACCACTTGCGCGCCATGACTCATATGAAGACGTTCCGCTTTCAAAAAGTTGCCGCCGGTTTCACGCTGCTCGAAGTGCTGATCGCAATCGTCGTGGTCGCCTTCGGGCTGCTCGGTCTGGCCGGTTTGCAGGCATTTGCCCTGAAGAACAATACGAGCGCGGCGCAGCGCATCACAGCGACGAACCTGGCCACCGACATCATCGATCGCATGAGGGCCAACTACGTGGGCGTCGTGAACGGCGGCTACGACCAACCCAGCGGCGGTTACAACACGCAGGTGACAAGCTGCAGTGGCACCGGCTGCAATCCGAACGAGCTCGCGCAGAACGATCTCTACGAATGGTCACGGCGGGTAAGCGCGGCGCTGCCCGGCGGCGTCGGTATCGTTTGCCTCGACAGCACGGCCCCGCCAAGCAATCCGCTCGTTCCACCGACCCCCCCCCCCGCCGGTA
>DATFWO010000308.1:0-6716 GCA_035259205.1 Burkholderiales bacterium
GATCTTGCCGGGCGCAAGCCCGGGCCAGTTGTGTAATGCGTAGACCTCGTTCGCCGGAAACTTCTCGAACAGGCCTTCCTTCACCATGACCTGCCCGCCGGCGCCGCTTTCCTCGGCCGGCTGGAAGATGACGTAGGCGGTACCGTCGAAGTTGCGCGTCTCGGCGAGGTAGCGCGCCGCGCCGAGAAGCATCGTCGTGTGGCCGTCGTGGCCGCAGGCGTGCATGCGGCCTTCGTGGCGCGAGCGGTAGGGGACCGTGCCGGTCTCGTGGATCGGCAGGCAGTCCATGTCGGCGCGTAACCCAACCGCTTTTCCACTCCCAGTTTTCTTACCCTGAATTGCGCCGACAACCCCGGTCCTTGCGAGGCCGCGATGCACCTCGATACCCCAGCCCGCGAGCTTCTGCGCCACGAGGTCCGAGGTACGCGTCTCGGTGAAAGCGAGCTCGGGATGCGCGTGCAGGTCGTGGCGCACCGTCTTCAATTCGGCGTGATAGGCGCGGATGCGCTCGACCGGGCTCGTCATATCGGCTGCACTCTCAGGCGGGGATCGACCGCATAGTAGAGGAGGTCGACCGCCAGGTTGATGATCACGAAGAAGAGCGCGATCAGGCACAGGTACGCCGCCATGACCGGGACATCGGCGAACTGCACCGCCTGGATGAAGAGCAGGCCCATGCCGGGCCACTGGAACACGGTCTCGGTGATGATGGCAAAGGCGATGATGGCGCCGAGTTGCAGCCCGGTGATGGTGATCACCGGGACGAGGGTGTTCTTCAGCGCGTGGCCGAAGTGCACCGCGCGGTCGGTGAGCCCCCGGGCCCGCGCGAAGCGGATGTAGTCGGTGCGCGGCACCTCGAGCATTTCGGAGCGCACCAGGCGCTGGATCAGGGTCATCTGGAAAAGCCCGAGCGTGATCGACGGCAGGATGAGCGCCTTGAGCCCCGACGCGGTGAGGAGCCCGGTGGTCCACCAGCCGAGCGCTACCGTGTCGCCGCGGCCGAAGGAAGGCAGCCAGCCGAGCTGCACCGAGAACACGAGGATCAGCAGAATGCCGATCAGGAACGTCGGCAGCGACACCCCGATCAGCGACACCGCGAGCAGCGCCTGGGAGAGCCACGAGCGCCGGCGCAACGCGGTGTAGACGCCCATCGGAATTCCCGCGACCAGGGCGAAGAGCGCCGCGACCAGTGAGAGCTCGAGCGTCGCGGGCAGCCGCTCGACGATGAGCGTGGACACCGGGCGCACCTGCCGCAGGCTCAGGCCGAAGTCGCCTTGCAGCGCGCGTTCGACGAAGGCGGCGTACTGCACGTAGAACGGCCGGTCGAGGCCGAGCAGCTTCGTGACGCGCGCGCGGTCCTGGTCGGTCGCGTCCTGCCCGAGCATGAAGACCACCGGGTCGCCGACAAAGCGAAACAGCGAAAACGCGATCAGCCCGACCGTGAGCATCACGATCAGGGCCTGGCCCAGCCGCCTCAGGACGAACGCAAGCATCGATTCGGGTTCCTGCGAGAATGTTACCAATGGTCTTCGCCGAGAAGCTTAAAGCGTGGCAGAAGCGGCATGGCCGCCGCGGCCTCCCCTGGCAGGGCACACGCGACCCCTACCGCGTCTGGCTCTCGGAGGTGATGCTCCAGCAGACCCAGGTGAGCGCCGTCATTCCCTACTACGAGCGCTTCCTGCGCCGCTTCCCGACTGTGGAAGCGCTCGCCGCGGCCTCGGAAGACGAGGTGCTAAAGCTCTGGAGCGGGCTTGGCTACTACGCCCGCGGTCGGAACCTGCACGCCGCCGCCAAAGCAGTCGTCTCAATGGGTTTTTTCCCAAGAAAAGCTGAAGACATCGAGGCACTGCCCGGCGTCGGAAAATCGACCGCCGCGGCGATCGCGGCGTTCGCTTTCGGCGAGCGCGCCGCGATCCTCGACGGCAACGTCAAGCGCGTGCTGGCGCGCTACTTCGGCATCGAAGGCTGGCCCGGGGAGAAGGCCGTCGAAACCGCCTTATGGGAGCGCGCGAACCGGCTGCTGCCCAGGGACGGCATCGAAACCTACACCCAGGCGCTGATGGACCTCGGCGCTACCGTGTGCGTGCGCACGCCGAAGTGCGAAGCCTGTCCGGTGAGCCGCGCGTGTGTGGCACGGAGGGAAGGCAAGGCGTCCGACATTCCCGCCCCGCGTCCGCGCAAGCCGCTGCCGCAGAAAGCCGTGACGTGGCTGCTTCTTCTCGACCGCGGGCAGATCCTCCTGGAGAGGCGTCCGGCGCCTGGCATCTGGGGCGGGCTGTGGTCATTCCCCGAGGCACCATCCAAGGACGTAGAAGGCCATTGCCGGCGCTCCTTCGGCTGCGACGTGCGATCCACGAAGACGCTGGACGCGCTGGAGCACGGCTTCACCCACTTCCGTCTCCGCATTCACCCGCTGTTGTGCCAGGTGACGCGCAAGCCGGCTGTTCAATCGCCTGCTTCGCTCTGGATCGACGTCGAAGAAGTCTCCGAGGCTGCAGTGCCTTCTCCGGTCAGGACTCTCGTCAGCCGACTCAACGCAACCTCGCACATGTAAGTCGCGCGCCAGCTAGACGCCGGTCAGGCGTCAGCGGCCAGGATTAGCTTGAGGCATGGTGCCTCGATGGCCTACGGTAGTGCTTCTCGTGCCATTGGTCGGGTGCGCATTGATGTACGAAGGAAAGTACGACTGGGACGAAGGCTGGCGTGCTGGCCACGTGGTTCATCTTGGCAAGGGAAGGCAACTGCCGCCGCCGCCCGGTGGCGATTGTCGCCAGGGCGTCTCGGCCTCAGTCATGGAGAAAACGCTTTACGCGGATGTGAGATATCAAACCGAGGGCCGCTGGATTCGCGAGCGTGTGGTCCAGGCCCCTGCCAGCGTCGACTTGCATGAAGGAGATCTGGTCTACTTCAACGCGCAAGACTGCAAGCAGGTCGCTGTCGCGGCAAGCTCCAGCCACTGACACTTTTAGAACTCGAGATGCGCGCGTAGCCCGTAGATCGTGACGGGCCCGCGATCGGCGTTGTAGGCCGGATTCTGCAAATGCTGGTAATCCAGTGTGAGCCACAGAAGCTTGCTCAGATTGACGTTGTAGTAGGCCTCCGTGAGGCGCTCCGGCTTGTAACTGATCCTGCCATCACCGATGAAGGCATCGGCGCCGCCCAGGCTCAGGTAGCTGACGTGCGAGCTGGAGATCCAGTTCCTGGCGAGACCTAAACCGACGCTATCCTTCGGCCGCGCCCAGCGTACTCCACGCGCTACGGCGGCCAGCGCGGCGGAGCTGTCGGTCGAGGTGAAGGAATCGACCTCGGTCTTGCCGTCGGATGTCATTGCGCGAAGCGATACGCCGACGTCGTCGGTGATGGCCTGCTCGACGCTCACGCCGGCACCCACCTTCGACTCCTTGCGCCGCACCCAGCAAAGATCCGGCGCGGTCGGGTTGCTTGAACCGTAGTTGAAGTCCGTGCAGCTCGCGGCATTCTTGCCGGGGTCGGATTGCAGGGCGTTGATCGCGTCATCCCACCGGCCCATCAGCGCGACGTTGCGATAAGCGAGCAGTTGGACTTTGCCCGGCTTATGGGCAAGGCTGTGGTTGTGCTCGAGCTCGACCTGGTCGCCATAGAAGTCCATGAACCGATGTTCCAGCTCCAGCTGGTTGGGCAGCTTCGGAACGAGAAACCGTCCGGCCCGCAGCGCCCATTCGTCGTGAAAGTACTCGCCGGCCAGGCCCCAGCTGTAGCCGCGGGCGTCGGCTGCGAAATCCCACGCCGTGTAGGTTGCGAAGTTCATCGAGAGAAACTGCTGGCGGATGTCGCCCGCGTAGGCATTGCGGTCGAAGATATCGATGACCGCGATGTTTCCCGCGGTGACCACAAAGCGACGGCTGTCGACCGACTTCGCAAGTTGCATCGGGGCCGACTCGAGCTCGTGCGACTCACCGCCCAGGTTCCACGTTTGCCGCAGGAAGAGCCTGGAGACGTAGAAAATGGGAGTGCTGAAACCGGTCTTTTCAAGCTCGCCGTTCTGCACTGACCCGCCGATGCCGTGCAGATCCGAGAACGCGACCTGCGCAATCATCTCGGGCACGAAATAGATCTCCCCGCCCTGCCAGAGCTTGCGGCCGAGGTACGCCGTCGCGGTGGCGCTCCAACTGCGCTCCCTCTGCGGCAGCAGCGAATTCGGCGTGCCGTTGAGGTTCGTATAGGGGGCGGGGAAGGCGTCCTTCCACTGCGAGATGTAGGTCGCCTGCCCGTAGGCGTTCCAGCGCTCTTCTTCGGCTTCCGCAGCCAGCGCCTGCGACAGCGCGCAACGCAGGACGGCGCCGATCACGGCGAGCAACGCTGCAGTCTTCAACGCAGAGCGATCCATCGGGGTGTGGAGCTTAACGGTTCTCGGCCACCGGTTCTAATACCTGTTGGTGGCCGACCTGGCGCGGAACTCGACTTTCGCGCTGCCGAACGCCCGTTCCTGCAAGTCCGGACGCCATGATAAGAAAGGCGCGGCGCGCTGGCCCATCATAGGCCTTCCAGCGAGCTATCCCGGGGGAGATATGCAGCTGCGAGTCCACCAACGCTGCGCTCTCCATCCATGAGCGACTCGTGAATCGGTTCGAGGCAGTGCCACCGCCCGCGTTAATCGGTCACAACCACGCCTTTCGCGAAGTGCTGGACTATGTCCGCAAGGTGGGTCCGCATTCGTGCCCGGTCGTCATCACGGGCGAAACGGGCACCGGCAAGGAGCAGATCGCGCGCCTCATCCATGAGTCCAGCCCTCGCGCAAGCGGGCGCTTCGTGGGCCTCAACTGCGCCGCGCTGCCCGAGACGCTGATCGAGAGCGAGCTCTTCGGCTACGAGCGCGGCGCTTTCACCGGCGCGACTCGCAGCTACCCGGGATATTTCATGGCCGCCGACGGCGGCACGCTGTTCCTCGATGAGCTGGGCGACCTGCCGCTCGCGACGCAGGCGAAGCTCCTGCGCGCGATCGAGAATCGGGAGATCACGCCGCTCGGCAGCACCCGCGCATGTCGGGTGGATTTGCGCATCGTGGCTGCGACGAACCAGCCGCTGGAAATGCTGGTGCGCGAGCGCCGCTTCCGCTCGGACCTGTTCTACCGGCTCAACGTCGCGCGCGTGCGGCTGCCGGCCCTGCGCGAGCGGCGCGACGATGTCCTCGAGCTGGCGGCGCACTTCATGGAGACGTACCGGCATACGCCGGGCGGCGAGCGCGTCGGCTGGTTCGAGCCGCCGGCGCTCAAGAAGCTGCTGAGCTACGAGTGGCCGGGCAACGTACGCGAGTTGCGCAACGTCATCGAGGCGATCTTCATCGAGGCGCCGCCTGGCCCGATCACGGAGCGCGTCCTCTCGGCTTGCCTCACGCCGCCCGATGGCCAGGGCGCCAAAAGGACGAAGCCCGGCGACGAACGCCAGCGCATCCTGGAAACCCTGGTGGCCACGCACTGGAACAAATCCGAATCGGCGCGCAATCTCCATTGGTCCCGCGTCACCTTGTACCGCAAGATGGCGAAGTACCGCATCGGCGTCGCGCCCGTGGATCAGACCTCAGGCGGCTCCGGGATGTTGCCGAAGGCCTCCTCGTAGTCGCTGATGCTCCTGTTCAGCAGCGCGCGGAATACCTTCGCGTAGACCGGCGTGGTGACGATGCGCGAGTGTCTGGTGCCGGCCTCGTCCTGATAGGTCTGTCCGAAGTCGAACAGGAACTCGAAGGCGTTGAAGCCGATCTCGAACTGGTTCGTGTACGCGGCGACCTTCGGCGGATCGCGTTCAGGCTGAAGGGTGGGGGTGGGGGGCGCAGATGGCATGGAGGTTCATCAGAGGGTGAGGAAGCCGTTAAGCAGCGCGAGAACGCGCTCTCTATACACTCCGCTGCCGTACGCGTGGCTGCCGCTGATGCGCCGGCCCATCGCGTAGATCGAGCCGGCCTGGCCGACCGGGTTGGAATCCTTTCTGGACGGCGCGGGCACGTCGTGCAGCACGGTCGCATCCTTGCTCATGTGGCGATAGTCGCCCATCCCGATCGCGTGCAGCGACAGTGCCTTCGCGCGCATCTCGCTCTCGCCGAAGATGCGCTCCCAATCCTCGGTGCGGCTGCGCGTCGCGGCCACCGCGGCGGTCATTCCCTGCCACCGGCGGCGGAAGTCGGCGAGCACGGTGTTGCCGCCGGTATAGCGCTGGATGAACCGCACGATGCTTTCGTACGAGGGACGCCCGGTCGTCTGCATCACGCCGCGGCCACGGAACTTGTAGAAGTCCGCCTGCATGATGAAGCCATTGATCGCCGGATCCTCGTCGGTCGAGAAATCGGACTGCGGATAGTAATGGCCGTTCCACGCGCCCTCGAAATCGGCGCCATGGTGCGCGAGGCGACTGGCGCCGCCCAGCGTGCCGTGCGCCGCGATGAACTCCGCATCGTCGAAGAGCGAGCCCGCGGTGCGGCCGCCGGACAGGTGGTTGTAGCTCGCCTTGAAGTGCCCGGGCGTGAGCTCGACGCGGTCGAACAAATAGGCGAGCCCCGGATGCTTCCCACGCGAGTCGGTGCGCCCCCTGCCGGCGCGCTCGGTAAATGCGGACAGGTTGCCGCCGGACTCGTTGATGGAGATCGCCATGAAGGCGGCGAAGTCGAGCGCGGAAATGTCGGCGCGGTCGAACGCGGCCTGCACCTGGTTCCAGAAGGCGGTGAAGCCGTCGCGCACGGCCTGCCT
>DATFWO010000309.1:0-2979 GCA_035259205.1 Burkholderiales bacterium
GGAGTTCGCCCGACAAAGCGACGAAAAAAACAGGATTTATTACGAACCGCGCTGCATCGAGGGAAACTTCGGCCTGCCTGGGTTGCTACACGGAAGGCGCGTGGAAGAGCGCGCTTTCGCGGAGAGACGTGGCCCCGATCCGAGAGCCATGGACAGCGTCGGTGGTGTGCAGTCGGTTCGCGACGATCCATTGCAGTAGCGGAGGCCGCAGGGACGCGCGGCAAGTGGACCGCCGCTGCCGCGGGTCGTGCGGCTCGACATCGGCGACATTGCGCGTCCAGGTGAGCAGCGACAGGAAGCGGTCGAAGCCAATGCCGAGCCCGCCAAGCATTACGCGAAGGTCAGGACTCCAGGAGGGCGGTTCCGGCCTTGCCGTCGGGTGAGGCCGTGGGGGTCACACGCTTCCGGAGGGCAACGGTTTCCGCCAAATTAGAACGTGGTGCCTCTGCGGAAATTAATTGACACCGAAGGCAGTATTTATTGATCGTCGGAATAAAGCACGCGTGAAGTCGTGCTGCGCGCGACGCCTTCAGGCTGCCGGTAGGTGCCGTTAACGAAATCCAGGACCGGATTGCTGACACCGAACCAGAAGCGCTCGTTCTTGAAATGGTGCCACAGATGATACCTCTTCATCCAGCGGCCGAACCGGGTGTGAGGCCGGTAGGGGATGTGCGCCGCGTAGTGAACCCACTCATACTGCAGAAGTGCCAAAATCGCTCCCAGCACGAGCGAAACGGCTAGAGCCCATTCGCCCAATAGGGCCCAGGCGATAAGTCCGGTGATCGCCAGGTTCGGCACGGCGAACCAAAGCGGCAGGAACAACAGGTCGAGCCTGCCTGGCTCGACGTGATGGTCGTAATGCAGGCGGCGCTGAAGCCTTAGCAGCCACCCGCGTTTGGACGGCGGCGCATGGAAAAGGAAGCGGTGGAAGGTGTATTCGCTCAAGTGAAACACCAAGACGCCCGCGAGGATCCATAGCGGTGACAACGACACAAAGCCAAGTGCTGCGCACGCGCAGATTATCAAGACTCCGAACATCAGAGCGGCATTGCTACCATGGCGCCAGAACTCGCGGAACATCGCCGCCTCCAGTCGACATCGTCATGACAACGGTGGGCACGGCCATCGTCCCGTATTCCCTTGACCGATTCAAGGGCTTCCGCCAGACGCGCGATCGACGATCGGTCTGGCAGCAAGCTTCTTCCTTCGCGATGGCCCTTTCGTATTCTTGGGAGACCACAGCACGTTCCGCCCAGACGTGCCGCCTCGACGCGGCCCGACTGCTAGCGATCGTCACTGGTAGTACCGCGACGTTGATCACTTCCTTGGCTGATGCAAAGGTCCGAAATTGGCCGCTCGCGTCGACTTCGGGATGTGTGCAGAACGCTCGCCCGGAGGGAAGGCGTCCCGGCTTCGAGTTTTGTCGATTTTGACCCAGTGCGGAACAGTGCGCCTAAAGGGTCGCGCGCGCCTCGGCGCTCACGAACTACCTGAAGCCGGCCTGCTGTTCACGCCATCGCGATGCAGGCTCCGGCGCCGTGACACCGATCAGCCGCCGCTGCCCGGCGGACGTTGCGCTGCTGCCGCCTCAAGTACCCGGGCGACATCCGCACGCTCGGGGCTCGGCCACGTCCGCGCCACCCAACGTGCGTGGTCCGTCGGAGTCCCGCGGTGGACGGGGTCGCGAATGGTCAGCGACGCGCCCCGGCTGAGCAACTCATCCACAACCAGCCGCTGGCCGTTGCCGGCGGCTGTGTGGAGGGCGGTCAATCCATCGTCGTTGGTGGCGTCCACCGGTACGCCGAGGACATCCAAGCATAGGCGCACCGCCCGCAGATTCCCGTGCTGCGCGGCCACGACCAGCGTCGCTTCGTCATCACGCCCCTCCAGCGCCGCGGTCGTCAAATGTCGGATCTGTTCTTCGTGGCCGCGCAGGCACGCGACCCGCAGCCCCTCGCCTGGGGAAAATGATGGCGCCGCTGCACCATGATTGACGAGCATCTTCGCAATCAGATCATGGCCCCGTAGCAAGGCGTTCTCAAGGTGCGTCCGCTTGTTGTAGAAATCGCGCCCGTTCGGCGAGGCGCCGTGAGCCAGGAGCAGGGCCACGCGGTCGGCGACGCCTTGCTTCACCGATGCGCCCAACAGATAGTCGAGCCGTACCTGCTCCCGGAGTCCTCGCGCGAGCAGCAGTTCGAGCCAGCCCTCGTCGCGCAGGAAGTGCACGTTGTAGAGTGCCTGCTCGTCGTTCGGATCGGCGCCCGCATCGAGCAGAAGCTCGACGAGCGCGCGCGCCTGCGGGTGTGGCGGCGCGGCAACTGGACCTGCCTCGCCGACGCCAACCGCACCCGTGATGGCCGTGTACGGCATCTGGTACATGAAGGCGTGCGTCTTCGGGTCCGCGCCGTGGTCGAGCAATAGGCGCGCGCACGCGAGCGGATCCCAGGACGCGCGAGGCGCGATGCGCGCGTTGCAGAGATAAAGCAGCGCATCCCAGCCACGTGGTCCACCGCGCTGCGTAGCCGCGTCGGCATCGCGGTCGAGGTGCTCCCGGAGCGCCCGGATGTCGCCGACCGCCGCCGCCACGTAAGCGTCATCCCGTATAAGCCAAGGGGATGCGGCCAAGATTGCCTCCGCCTGGTCTCGCCGCCCGACGGTGTCGCTCCTGGTGTGCGTAAGGCAAGCGAGATCGAGGAATTGGTCCGCGGTCGTCGTCTGCATCGCGTCACTCTTCCGCGTTCGCGTGAACGCTCGTGGTTAACCTTGGGCGGGATGGCAGCCCGAGCATCAGCGCCAGCAGGGCGCGCTGAGATCACTAACCGACACACAGTCGGGGCCACGGCAAAAGGGCACGCCTCCACTGAAAGCCGTTCCTCCTTCGAGGAACCATCGGCGATCAAACCGCCAGGAACGCCAGACACGCACGACAGTGGAAGCTCGATTAGGTGCTTAGATCCCTCCAGAACGCTGTGCTTTACT
>DATFWO010000310.1:0-8648 GCA_035259205.1 Burkholderiales bacterium
AGGCGCGTGATGCGTTGTGGCCAGGACGGACCGTATGCGAGGCGCACGGCGCAGGCCATATGTCGATATGGTCAAGCCGGGCAACGACGCAGACGACCGTCCTGGCCGCAACCCGAGTGGGACGGGGCGCTCTGGGCGCATGTCTTTGTCGGGAGCCCTCGCAATATCGACATATTGCTTCGGGCTCTCCTCCTCGACCTGCATCCCACATCGCCTCCGTCGCACACGTGCCTATTATTGAGATAGGTTCTATTCAATCCACCGATGCGCCCGACGTCTTCGCTACTTTCGCCCACTTCAGGATCTCCACCTTGATATAGCCGGCGAAGTCCGCGGCGGTGCTACCCACGGTGTCGAACCCCTGATTCGTCAGGCGTTCGCGGATGTCGGGGACGCGGAGGACGGCCGTGAATACGCCGTTCAGCCGGGCCGTGATCGCGGGGGACGTTGCCTTGGGCACCATCACGCCGAACCACGTCGCGGCTTCGTACCCCGGCACGCCGGATTCGGCGACGGTCGGGATTTCAGGAGCGAGCGGGGAGCGGCTCGCACTGGTGAGGGCGTAGGCCTTCAGACGCCCCGACCGGACAAGAGGCAGGGCCGCCGACATCGTCGGGAACATCACGTGGACCTGTCCTGCGATGAGATCGGTCGCGGCCGGGCCGCACCTTTGTACGGAACGTGGTGCAGGTCCACTCCCGTCATGGATCTGAACAGCTCCATCGCCATGTGGCTCGGGCCGCCGTAGCCGGAGGACGCGTAGTTCAACTGCCCCGGACGCGCCTTCGCCAGCGCGATGAGCTCCTTCACCGAGTTGGCGTTGACGGACGGATTGGCGACGAGCAGAAAAGGAATGGAGGCGAGCAGGGTGACCGCCGCGAAATCGTTTCCTATATCGTAGCCGGGCCTGCGCTGCAGGTTCTGGCTGATGGCGTGCGCGAGATTGCCCTGCAGCAGCGTGTATCCGTCGGGAGCCGCTCTCGCCACGACCTCGGCGGAGATATTGCCGCCGGCGCCGGCGCGGTTGTCTACGACGATCTGCTGGCCGAGCATTTCCCCCGCCGGCTGGCCGACAATGCGCGCGAGGTTATCGGCGCCGCCGCCGGGCGGGAACGGGACGACGAACCGCAATGGCCGCTGCGGATACTGCTGCGCGAGCGCCGCGGTCGCGAGCGCGCAGCCGAGGATGAAGGATAACCAAGATTTGACTTTAATACCCATCACTCACCACCCCTCACTCATCACGCTTCACCGCGGTCAGGCCCACCTCAGCCGCAGCGCGCGGACGATGAGTATCCCCACGAAAGGCAGGGCGAGAACGAGCAGGGTCTGCACGATCAGCAATTCCCCGAGCTGGCTATAGTCGGCGGGCACCTTGACGGCTCCCGTGGCGGCGTCGCGTACTTCGCGCGTCACGACAAATGTCTCGTTGAGATACTTGGTGCAGAGACGTGAGGCCGCGAGCGCGAGGTTGCCGAAGGATCCCATGATGGCGAAGTACGTCGCCTTGAGATTGGACGGCGCCGAATTGGCGATCCAGGCGAGTATCGGGACGATCGAGATCTGCACGAGCGGGGACTCGACGGCGGTGTTCATCAGGACGATGAAGTGCGCGTTCACGATACCTCCGCTCTGCGCGGCCGTCCAATGGTGCAGCCCGTAGTACAGGCCGACGATCGGGAGCGAAAACGCCGTACCCACCACGGTCAGCCAGCCGACGATGTAGCCGATCGAGCGCTCGGCCATGAACCGGCGAAAGACGAGCATGCCCGCGATGGTGAGGGAGCCGCCGATCAGCGACAGCACGGAGAAAAAACGCTCGTCGAAGCCCAGTACGTCGATCATCCACCAGGTGAGGCCCTGCCCCGGTGCCGGAGTGGCGCGAAACGCGAATACCACGATGGCGGTTCCGGCCAGGGTTGCGCGCGCCGCGGGCTCGAGCTCGCGGGTGACCTTCGCGATCAGAAAGACGACGATGGCGAACGAGCCGGCGAAGACGAGCTCCTGGCCGTACGGAAGATCGCCGAACCCTATCGCCAGGGTGAATACGACGAAGGCGAGACTGCCGCCCAGGATCCACCAATTGGGTGCCGCAAGCCCGTCCGGAGGGTCGAGGAGCGTCCTTGCCTCGAGCGGCGCGATGCCCTGGGCGACCAGGCGCTGCAGGTCCCGGCCCCTGAGGACATGGGCGAGTGCCACGCCCGCCACCGAAATCAATGGTATCGACAGGGCCGAGAGAAAGACGTCGCGATAGATCACGGCCCTTTGCGCCTGCGAGAATTGTTCCACGTCCGCAAACAGGTACAGGTTGACAAGCGCAACCAGCACGGTTCCGCCGATGATGGCGACCCGTCCGAGCGTCTGCATGGTGACATTCATACGCTTGCGGTCGGCGGGGTCCACGGGCCGGCCGTGCCGATCCACGCGGGGTACCGCCTCCACCGTCATCGCATCGGCCACTACGTCCTGGATCACGAAGCCCACGGGCGCGAGCAGCTCCGAGAGTACGAACCATGCTTCTGCGGGGATGATGGCCACCATCGCCGCACGGTCGGTGAGTAACCCGGCCATGATGAGCAGGCTTGCGGCAATCAGGCCCGCGCCGAGGAATACGAGCCAGCTCTTCCAGCGCCAGATGAGGTCCACCAGATGCCCAATGGGCAACTTGATTACATACGGTATGCCGGCCCAGAAGCCGAGAGCGGCGAGAAATGCGGCCGATAGCCCCAGATAGTCCTTGACGAAGAACGTGCCGACGATGCCGGTGAGACCGGAGATGCCGGCCGCCGCGTAGATCATCAACGGCGGCAGATAGGAGAGGCGCAGCTCGCGGCCGAGGGCGAGGACGTTGGCGTCTATCCAGCGGAATGCGCCCGCGAACATATCGCGGCCATTCTAATGGCAAACCCCGAGGAGCCTGCCCGCGCCGAGACACCGGGAGAGCCCGCGCACGCCCTTCCGGTAATGCGTGGCGTGCTCTAGTGGCCGATCGTCACGGCGACGCGCCGCGGCCCGAACGCGCTCTTGAATGGTTCGAAGCGACCGGCGATGGCGTGGCCGCAGCCGGGGCAGTTGCCCGTCGGCGTCAAGCGATAGCGCTCGATGCGGTACCAGTCGCGCACGATGAGCGGCGCTTTACACGCCGGGCAGCAGGTCGTGCCGCCTTCGGAGTCGTGCACGTTGCCGGTGTACACGTAGCGCAGGCCTTCGGCGAGCGCGATTCCCCGCGCGCGCGTCAGCGTGGCGGGCGGAGTCGCCGCGACGTCGGTCAGCTTGTAGTCGGGATGGAATGCCGTGAAGTGCAGCGGCACGTCGGGGCCCAGCTCCTTCATGATCCACCGGCTCTCGGCTTCGATCTCCGCGCTCGAGTCGTTCCTGCCGGGTATGAGCAGCGTCGTGATCTCGAACCAGACCTTGGTCTCGTGCTTGAGGTAGACCAGCGTGTCCAGCACGGGCTTCAACCTTGCCGCGCACAGCTTGAAGTAGAAGTCGTCGGTAAATGCTTTCAGATCCACATTTGCCGCGTCCATCTTCGCGTAGAACTCGCGCCGCGGCGCGTCGTGCATATAGCCGGCCGTGACGGCAACGGCCTTCACTCCGCGCTCGCGGCAGGCGTCCGCGATGTCCATGGCGTACTCGGCGAAAATCACGGGGTCGTTGTAAGTGAAGGCGACGCTCCGGCAGCCGCGGGCGACGGCCGCCTCGGCAATCGCCTCGGGCGTAGCCTCGTCGGCCAGGCGGTCCATGTCGCGCGATTTCGAAATATCCCAGTTCTGGCAGAACTTGCAGGCGAGATTGCAGCCTGCAGTCCCGAAGGAGAGGATGCTGGATCCGGGATAAAAGTGGTTGAGCGGCTTCTTCTCCACCGGATCGATGCAAAATCCCGAGGAGCGCCCGTAGGTCGTGAGCACCATGGTGTCGCTCGATTCGCCCGCGGGTCGCATCCGCACGAAGCACGCCCCGCGCTGGCCTTCGTGCAGCCGGCAGTCGCGCGGACACAGGTCGCACTGCATCCTGCCGTCTTCGAGCAGGTGCCACCAACGTCCCGGGTAGTGTGGCGTGGGCTTCATGATGCGTCATCCTTCTCGCACCACTTGGACACCGTATAGCGCATGAGCTTCACGTCCCGGTCCCAGAAGTCCGGCGGCAATCCCGCCTTGTATTTGAGACTGGCGAGGAAATCGGCGGGTTCCTTGAAGCCGTTCCAGACCTGCGGCAGGTAAGTGCTCGTGTGGTGGCCGTACTCGAAAACCAGGCCGTCTATGCCTGCGCGCAGCTGCCGCAGCGCATCCCGCTCATCGGTGAAGCTGAGCGTCTCGAGCGCGGAGAGGACGGAAACCTCGAGCGACACCGCGTCGAGCTCATCGAGGACGAGAGGCTTGAACCGGGGATCGCGGAAGGCGGCGGCAACGGCATTCGCCCTCACGTCCGCGGCGAGCGCGCGGTGCGGGCGCAGCGTGCCGATGCAGCCGCGCAGGATGGCTCCCTCCGTAACGGTGATGAAGCAGGCGCCGTTCGCCTTCAGCCATGGCAGATCGTCGCGCGCGGGACGGGCCATGCCGAGTTCGCTTGCAATCGCTGAGCGGGCCAGCGGCAGCAGCACTTGGCCGGCATCCTCAGGCAACATCTCGCCGCCTTCTTGCGCCGCGACGTAACCGGAAGCGGAGTGCGGCACGATCGGATCGGCGCGACCAGTCATCTGTTTCAGATCCCTTCCCGAGGAGCGCCCGAGTGGCGCGAATCACCTTCCTCGTAGAAGGCGAATGCGCCGTAGCCCACGACACGGTGCCGGTCTCCGGCAGTGTCGCCGGAATTCCTGAGATCGATCAGTTCCGGCGTGAGACCGCGCCGGCGGGCGGCCAGCGTAAGGCCGGTCACCGGAGTCGCACCGCAGGCCTGCTCGTGCGAGATGTCGGTGGCGAACTCCAGTATCGCTTTTGCGGTTGCGCGGTCCACGGACTGCGCGTCCCGATACGGCATGTAGTGCGAAAGATCGGAGCTCACCACGATCAGCGTCTCGGGACCTCCCCACAGGCGGTCGAGGACTTCAGCTACCTCGCCCGGTCCGGCGTGGCCCACCGCCAGCGGCACGAGGGTGAAGTGGCCGAGCACGGTCTGCAAGAAGGGAAGATGGACCTCCAGCGAGTGCTCGAGCGCATGAGCGTCCGCACTCACAACGACCTGGGGCAGTCGCCGCAGGGCTTCGACCGCGGGAAAGTCTATTTCCACGGTGCCGAGCGGCGTGGCGAATGCCGTGACGCCCGGTAGCGCCAGGCCGCGCACCGCGACGCGATGCGTAGGGCCGAGCAGCGCGACGCGCGTGATTCGTCCGCGTGCGGGCGAGAGCAATGCGTAGACGCTTGCTGCGATCGGCCCGGAATAGACGTAGCCTGCGTGCGGCGCGATGATGGCCTTGGGAACCGAGCGCTCCGGCGCCGCGCTCGCCGCGCCGAGCATCTGCGCGAGATTCTCCGAAAGCTCGCGTCGATCGCCGGGATAGAACATTCCGGCTACCGCCGGCGGTCGCACCGAAAAAGCGGCTCGAGACATCGTTTTATTATGCGCCCGGCCGGAGGTTTTTCAAGTGTTCGAATGCCGGCGAACCATGCTGCTAGAATTCCGCCAGACCGCCGGGCTTGATCCGCCGCCACTCCGCCGACAAGGTCCCTCATCCTGTGTCCCGAGTCTACGCCCTCGTACCCGCTGCCGGCGCCGGCGTTCGCATGAGCGCCGCGGCGCCAAAGCAGTACCTGGAGATCGCCGCGCGTCCGCTGCTGTATTACGCGCTGCGCGCGATCGTCCGGCACCCGCGGATCGAGCGGGTTTTCGTGGTGCTGGCGCCCGGCGATATCCATTTTGCGCATTACGACTGGGGGGAATGCGGGGCGAAGCTTGCGCCGCTCTACTGTGGCGGAGCAACGCGTGCCGCTACCGTGTTGAACGGTCTGCTCGCCACGCATGACGTCATCGGAGTTTCCGACTGGGTCATGGTGCACGATGCCGTGCGCCCGTGCCTGGACCCGGTTGCGCTGGATCGCCTGTTTGCGGAAGTCGCGGAAGACGACGCCGGCGGGCTGCTCGCCGTGCCGGTCAGGGACACGCTGAAGCGCGCGAATCGCGAATCGCGCGTCGCTTCCACCGAGCTGCGTGACGACCTGTGGCTGGCGCAGACGCCGCAGATGTTTCGCTATCGCGTTCTGCTCGAAGGCCTGCGCGCCGCCGACGCGACATCGGTCACCGACGACGCGCGTGCGATCGAAGCGCTGGGGCTGAAGCCGAAACTGGTGATGGGCGACGCGCGCAACATCAAGGTTACCTATCCCGACGACCTCTTGCTGGCGGAAGCCATACTGAAGGCAATGACTGGTGCCACCAATGACAGGTAAGCGGTCTGTATATGAGAATCGGACAGGGATTTGACGCTCACGCCCTGGTCGCCGGCCGCAAGCTGATCGTCGGCGGCGTCGAAATTCCCCATGAGAAGGGGCTTGCCGGGCATTCCGACGCCGACGTGCTGATCCACGCCGTGTGTGACGCGCTCCTGGGCGCGGCCGGGCTGGGCGATATCGGCCAGCATTTTCCGGATAGCGACGCGCGCTACAAGGACATCTCCAGCCGGAAATTGCTGGTGGAAGTGCGGAAGCTGCTGCACGAAGGCCGATTGCGGATCGTCAACGTGGACGCCACGGTCATAGCTCAGGCGCCGCGCATGGCGCCGCATATTGCGGCCATGCGCGCTAACCTTTCCAACGACCTGGGCGTACCGGAGCAGGCCGTCAATATCAAGGCGAAGACTACGGAGAGACTGGGATTTGTCGGCCGCGGAGAGGGCATAGCCGCGGAAGCCGTCGCGCTGCTTGCCGGCGATGAGTGATACCGCCCGGCTGTTTTTTGCGGTCTGGCCCACGCCGGCAGTTCAGCTTGCGCTTCACAATGTTGCCCGGGAGGCGCTGATCGAATGCGGGGGGCGCGCTGTTGCGGCGCGCAACATACATCTGACCCTTGCGTTCCTGGGCGATGTCGAGCGCGCGTGGCTCCATGATCTCGAAAGAATCGCCGCCGGCATCATTGTTTCGCAATGTGAAATCACGGTTGATCGCGTCGGCTACTGGCGGCACAACCGCATCCTGTGGGCGGGCGTAGAGCACTGTCCCGATTCCATGAGCGCGCTCGTTGCTCGACTGACGAGCGCATTGCGTGAGCTCGGGTTCAAGCTCGACGAACGTCCGTACGTGCCGCATGTCACGCTTCTCCGCAACGCCAGGCGGGCTCCTGCCGCCTTGGCGGTCCCGTCCATTGCGTGGCCCGTGCTCGACTTTGCCCTGATCGAGTCGGCGCAGCGCGGCAGGGAGCGGATCTACGAAGTTGCGAGGACGTGGCCACTGGTCAAACAGGCGAGCCGCTGACGCGCCGGCCGAAGAGCGTTTTCAGATGATCAGCGGGTATATCGACGAACTGACTAGAACGTATAATTGAGTTTCATCTGAGCGGACGCTGTCCAGCGCAGCGCCTCTCACAGGTGCGCAGGTTCGAGTGGACGCCTCTCAGAAGACGCCGCTCGAGTCGCGGCCAGACAACGGCTGGCCGGCGAAACAGGGGAAGAGGCCGATGGATCGGGCGGGTCACATCGCGGTGTTCCGGCGCGGCGGAAGCGACACGCCCCCGGCAGACGATGCGCTGGTGCTGCCGGACTGGAGCGAAGCGGATTGGAACAACCTGCTCAACCGCACACGGCCGTATCCGGTTCGGGCGAGCGAGGTCGTCATCCAGCGCGGGGCGACCGACCGCAACATCAGCTTCGTCACTGCCGGATCGTTCGACGTGGGCATCACCCAGGTGGACGGCCTAAGCATCTCGCCTTTGGTGCAGATCGGCGCCGGCAGCGTGATCGGCGAACAGTCTTTCTTCGACGGGCGGCCGCGGTCGGCCAACGTCTGGGCCGTGCTCGATGGCGAGTTGCTGTCGCTCGATTACGAGGATTTCCAGCGCTTCGCGCGCGAGGAGCCGGCGCTGTCGCGGGACCTCGTTATCGCGCTGGCGCGGGTGCTCTCCGTGCGCCTGCGGAACACGACGTTCCGCGTCCGCCGGTGACGGCCGGGTCGGCCGCCCCGGACGCCGATTCCGCGAGCAAGACCCGGAAATCAGAAGAGCGACAGGAGTGCGTCGGGCTCGACCCGGGCGCAAGGGTATCTCGTCGCGCAGCCAGGCCATAAATGGAACAGATCTTCGTGATGAACGATGAGCAGCGCGCGATCCTCGCTACCGTTGCGCGCTTCGTCGAAGAGGAAGTGACGCCTCGTGCGGCCCGGCTGGATGCCGACACGGACCCGGAACGGTGTTTTTCGTGGGACATCGTGGAGAAGGCCCACGCGGTCGGCATCCGCACGATGACGCTCTCCGAAAAATGGGGCGGGCTGGGAGCGGATTCGCTTACCACGGCCATGGTCATAGAAGAGCTGGGCAAGGGCGACGTCGGTGTTTCCGTCATATTCGCGCAAACCCTGAAGATCGCCCAGATCATGGAAAAGGCGCTGAGCGAGGAGCAGCGCGGCCGCGTTCTGCCCGGATTCGCGGCGGACCCGCGCGGAACGCTGGCGATCGGCATTACCGAGCCCGACAACGCGTCCAATTACTTTCTGCAGCATCCG
>DATFWO010000311.1:0-11550 GCA_035259205.1 Burkholderiales bacterium
TGGATCCTCGTCCTTCTTGAAGGCGGAATCGAACCAGCGCCCGGGATACTCGCCCGCCTTGGCCCCGAAGCGCGCGTGCACTTCCCAGTAGTCGCGGGCAACGAAGGCGCGGATTTTTTCCTCGCGCTCGACAAGGATGGCGAGAGTCGGTGTCTGTACGCGGCCGACGGTGGTCAGGTAGAAACCGCCTTCCTTGGAATTGAATGCGGTCATCGCTCGCGTGCCGTTGATGCCGACCAGCCAGTCGGCTTCGGAGCGACTCTTGGCTGCGTCGGCCAGTGGCAGCAGCTCGCGGTCGGGGCGCAAGGCCCCGAAGCCCTCGCGGATCGCGCCTTGGGTCATCGACTGCAACCACAGGCGCTGGATGGGTTTTTTAACTTTCGCGTGCTGCATGATGTAACGGAAGATCAGCTCGCCTTCGCGGCCGGCGTCGCAGGCGTTGATGAGGCCACCGACGTCCTTGCGCCTGATGAGCCGCAGTACCAGGTTCAGCCGGCTCTCGCTTTTCTCTATCGGCGCGAGATCGAAGTGCGGAGGAATGACCGGCAGATGCGTGAACGACCACTTGCCGCGCTTGACGTCGTGTTCCGGGGGAACGGTCAACTCGAGCAGATGGCCGACTGCCGCGGAAAGCACGTACTGCTTGCTCTCGTAGTAATCGCCGTGCTTCTCGAAGCCGCCGAGCGCGCGCGCGATATCGTTTGCGACCGAAGGCTTTTCCGCGATGATAAGCTGCTTGCTCATGCGTCTCCGGTGGCTGACCAAAAGAGCGCAAGATGATAAGTACAAAAAATCCGCGATGCAAGGGCATCGAGCGGCGAGTGCTGCGCTCGCGCGTCCTCACGGGCAGCGGCCTCACCGTACGCGTTGAAACTTCCCGCCTGGGAGAGCCGCGACGATTCCGTCGATTTCCAGCTGGGTGAGGAGAGCGGAAATCTGCGCCACGCTCATGCCGCAACGCGCAACAATGGCGTCGAGATCGCAAGGATCGAATCCGAGCGCTTCAACCACGCGCGCGCTGGACTCGTCGGTCGTCGCGGCGGGCGATGCGGCCGCGTCGGCTGCGGCGGGCCCGGTACTCGGCGCCAGGCGCAGTTCTTCAAGGACATCGTTGGCGCTCTCGGCAAGCTTGGCCCCCTGTTTGATGAGAGCGTGACAGCCCTTGGCGAGGGGAGAATGGATCGAGCCGGGCACCGCAAACACCTCCCGGCCCTGCTCCGCTGCGGCGCGCGCTGTGATCAACGAACCGCTGCCGACCGCCGCCTCCACCACCAGGCAGCCAAGAGATAGGCCGCTGATCAGGCGGTTACGGCGCGGAAAGTTTCCGGCGATGGCGGGTGTCCCCAGCGAAAACTCCGAAAGCAGCACGCCGCGCGACCCCAGCTCGTGTGCGAGGGCACGGTTGCGAGCCGGGTAGACAATGTCCAGACCCGTGCCGACGACGGCGATGCTGCTCGAAGCGCCGGCGAGTCCCCCGCGATGTGCCGCCGCATCGATGCCCAGCGCGAGCCCGCTCGCGATGGTGAGTCCGGCGTCGCTGAGAGTCCTGGCGAAGGACTCCGCGTTGACCATGCCTTGGGACGTCGCGTTGCGGCTGCCGACGATGGCGAGGGCTGGACGGTTCAGTAGCTCAAGCCGTCCTCTGGCGTAGAGGACGGGGGGCGGGTCGGCTATCTGCAGCAACTGACGGGGATATTCGGCGTCGGCGAGCGTAACGACGCGATTCGCCGGATCCTTGAGCCAGGCGTACGCTGCTGTGAGTGCCTCTCCCCGTGCGCCCCGTTTGATCGCAGCCGCAACGGGCTCCTCCACATGGCGGGTGAGCGCACGGTTGCTTGCGTGGATTACCTGCTGCGGATCGCCGAAAGCGGCGAGCAGACGCCGCATTCCGTCGGCGCTTAAGCCCGGGGTTAGGCTGAGATTGAGCCATGCCGCGAGCTCGTCATCGGGCGGCATGACGAAAGTGGAGACAGGCTCGACCAGCAGCGCACCGCAGCGTGCACCGGTGTGTGCCGAGCGCGGAATCAGGGATTCGTGACGACGTCGTTGAGCGAGACCTGCCGATTCGCCTGCATCACGACGCCGAATGAGGCGCGGTCGAACGTACGAAACACCATCACCAGACCGTAACGCTCGTCGGGGAGGTTTGCGACATCCTCGCTGGTGATAGGTTTCGGCAGGTAGTAAAGCGGACCATCGCGCGGTGTGACCTCTTCGCCATAGTAGTATCGCGGCCGGTCGTTGCCGGTAAGTCCGCTCCGGCCGTAAAGCGGCGAGGTGCGCATGTCGTAACCCGTGCTGCCTTGCCTGCGGTAGATCGCCAGGACGTGCCCTACTTCCAGGCCGTCCTTGCTACCCTTGGACAGGGCCACGACGGACAGTGGACCGGTTTCTCCAAGACTGCCGTAGGTGGAAACGATCCTGCCGCGCAAGGGCACGCCCGGGGCGTGCGGCACATAGCCAAAGTTAGGGACTTCCCTGGTCGTCGCGAGCAGCCGGTCGCCGGTATAGATCTCCTGGGCAGATTTGGTGATCTGGATGGTGCTCTGTTCCGCGAATTTCACTACGCGCGCTTCGCCCAGGTAGACTGCTTCGTAGCCCAGCGTCTCATTGGTGTCAGGATCGATCAATGGGTCGCCGCGCCGGAAGAGTTGCCAGTTGTCGCCTTTTTCCTGGCTCAGGCCGGAAGCATATGCGATTGCGCCGGCGCCGATGGAAACCCGGTTCTCCTGGGTGGCGGTAATACGCGGCGCACTGTCCAGCTCGGCGGGGCCCACGATAAGGGGTTTGGCGAGAAAGGGCTCGATTACTGCCGGTGATATCGTAGGCACCGGCCTTTCTCCCCTCGGATCGACGCGTATTTGCGGTTGCAGCCTCACGGTCTCAAGGCTCAACACGCGCAGCCGCGCTTCCTGCGCCGTACGGTCGAGCACAATCACGTCCCCGGGGTAGATGCGGTTAGGGTTCTTGATCTGGTCCTGATTCAGCTTCCAGATTTCGGGCCATTGCCAGGGGTTTTGCAGGAAGCGGCCGGCGATGCTCCAAAGGGTGTCGCCTTCCACCACGATGTAGCGGTCCGGGGCGGTGTCTTTGAGGACAGCAGCCTCGGCTGCCAAGAGGGACGCCGGAGTTAACAGCAAAATCAGGGATATAATTGCTTTACCCATGGTCTGCCCCCATCTAAAGCAGTATTAGACGCGGTGCTTGCGCAGCGGCCGCGAGATTAGGTATTGGATTAAATTCTGCATATAGTTGATTAAATTAGCAAGCTTTTCTATGGCATTAATGCCCATTTTGCGCTACCCGGATCGGCGTTTGCACAAGGTAGCCCTGCCGGTGGAACGGGTGGACGACGCTATCCGTAAGTTAATCAAAGACATGGCTGAGACCATGTATGCCGCTCCGGGAGTCGGTTTGGCCGCAACTCAAGTCGACGTGCACAAGCGCGTCATTGTGCTCGACACCAGTGAAACGCGAGACCAGCTGCACGTCTTCGTCAATCCGGAAGTCGTAGCGGCGAGCGGCGAAGCCGATTGCGAGGAAGGCTGCTTGTCAGTGCCCGGCGTATACGAAAAAGTGCGCCGTGCCCAGTGCGTTACGGTGCGCGCGCTCAACGGCGCGGGCGAGCCCTATACATTGAGAGCCGAAGACTTGCTTGCGGTGTGCATTCAGCACGAAATGGATCACCTGGAAGGGAAGGTTTTCGTCGAGTATCTGTCGCGCCTCAAGCAGAACCGGATACTTGCAAAGCTAAAAAAGCAAGAGCGAAAAGCAGGACACTCACCTGGTCGGCCGCTCGTAGAAAGCGCATAGCGCTGAGGCGCCGAGCCGCCGGCGCGCGTTCGAGGGACATGCCGGCCCCGCCTTCTGTCGCGCCTCCTTCGTGCGGTCATTCGGCGATAGTCTCTTATGAAACTCGTCTTTGCCGGCACACCTGAGTTTGCTGCGACGAGTCTGGTGGCGCTGCTGGAGGCTGGTCATGAGGTTGCGACCGTCCTTACGCAGCCCGATCGCCCGGCGGGCCGTGGCCTGAAGCTGCATCCTTCTCCGGTGAAGCAGCTGGCTCAGCAACACGGGCTTGCGTTGCTGCAGCCAGCGACGCTCGACAGTGCTGCCGTGGCTGCCATCCGCGCCGCGCGTGCGGACGCGATCGTGGTTGCGGCCTATGGTCGGATGTTGCCGGCGGCGGTGCTCGAACTGCCGCCGCGCGGCTGCCTCAACGTTCACGCTTCACTTCTACCCCGCTGGCGGGGTGCCGCGCCAATACAACGCGCGCTACTGGCGGGAGATGCCGTAACCGGAATATCCATCATGCAGATGGATGCCGGCCTGGATACAGGTGCGATTCTCCTTCAGGACCGCATTCCAATAGCGGTTCACGATACGGCCGGCACGCTGCATGACAAGCTCGCGGTCCTGGGGGCTGCCCTCATCGTGCGCGCGCTTGCGGCGCGGCTTGAGCCCCGGGCGCAGGCGGAAGAACGTGCAACCTATGCGCCGCGCATACGCAAGGAGGAGGCCGCTATCGACTGGCGACGACCTGCGGAGGAAATCGATCGGCAGGTGCGCGCCTTCGACCCGGCGCCGGGGAGCCAGACCTTGCTTGAGCGCCATCCGCTGAAGATCTGGCGCGCACGCGTCGAGCCGGACGCGGAGGGATCGCCCGGAGTGGTATGCGCCATCGACACAGGGATCGTGGTAGCGTGCGGGCGCGGCGGGTTGCGCGTGACGGAAGTGCAGCGCGCAGGCGGGAGAAGGCTTGCGGCGGCGGATTTTCTAGCCGGCTTCAAACTGGGCATCGGTACCCGGCTCGGAGCGGGCGATGGTTGAAGTTCAACGGCTCGCGAGCGCCGCAGTCGCGCGGGTCCTTGCGGGGCGCAGTCTTGATGCGGAGCTGGCCGCGGCGTGGGCACGTCATCCGCTGCTAGCGATGCGTGAGCGCGCTGCAATTCAGGATATCGCCTACGGAACACTGCGCTTTCTCGGGCGATTGCAGGCGCTCCTGGACGAGTTGCTCGATCGCCCGGTGAGCGATGCCCGGCTGCGGGCGCTGCTGCTGGCGGCGCTCTATCAGCTCGAGTATACGCGCGCGGCGCACCACGCCATCGTCGATCACGCGGTGCGCTGTTGCGAAAAGCAGGGCCTCACCTCCGCCATGGGGCTCGTGAACGCGGTATTGCGCAACTTCCTGCGCCAGCGCACGGTGTTGGACGCGCGCGTGCAGCGCCTGGAAACGGTGCGTTACAGCCATCCGCAATGGTGGATAGACAAGCTCCGGGCGCAGTATCCGGCTCGGTACGGGATGGTGCTGGACGCGACGAATGCGCACCCGCCGCTGACGCTGCGCGTCAACCACCGGCGCGCGACACTGGAAGACTATCTGCAGTTACTCGCCGAACATGGAATGGCCGGAACAGCCGTGGGCGCATCGGCAGTCATGCTGGATTTACCGTTGCGCACCGAGCATATTCCCGGCCTGGCCGACGGGCTGGTGTCGGTGCAGGACGCGGCGGCTCAGCTGGCGGCGCCCATGCTTGATCTTCACGACGGCCAGCGCGTACTTGACGCGTGTGCTGCGCCCGGCGGCAAATCCACCCACGTGCTCGAGCTGGGCGACGTGGCGCTCACCGCGCTCGATGACGATGCAGCGCGGCTGGAACGCCTTCGCGGAAACCTGCAGCGTCTCGGTCTTTCGGCCCAAGTGGTGTGCGGGGACGCAACCACGCCGGCCGCATGGTGGGACCGGCGGCTCTACGATCGCATTCTGGCTGACGTGCCCTGCACTGGCTCGGGAGTGGCGCGCCGCCATCCGGACATCAAATGGTTGCGGCGTGCGACCGACATCGGACGCTTTGCGCAAGCTCAGCGCGCGATGCTCGACGCATTGTGGCAGTTGCTCGGTAGAGATGGTAAATTGCTGTACGCAACCTGCTCGGTTTTTCACGAGGAAAACCACTTGCAGGTCGAGCAGTTTGTGCAGAGCCACCCGGATGCGCGGCGACTGACCCTGCCTTTGTCTAGTTTTGCACCCGACAACGACCCACAACTGCCCGCAGGCCAACTGCTTCCGGACCGACTGCATGACGGCTTCTTCTATGCGCTGCTGCAGAAGGCTTAGCGCCCGTGATGCCATGAACTCCACGCTGCGCTGTCACGGCCATGTCGCGGGTGTTTAGCCGGGTTGGACTGGTCGTCGTAATGTGGCTTGCGCTGTTGCCGGTGCCGGCCCGGGCGGCGGAAGGCATCGAAGTCAGGAACGCTGGACTCGTAGCCGCCGACGACGGCTACTATCTGGAAGCGACTTTCGAGATCGTGCTTCCAGGGGCGCTGGAAGACGCGCTCAACAAGGGTGTTCCGCTTCACTTCCTCGTCGAGTTCGAACTGATACGCCCCCGCTGGTACTGGTTGAACGAGAAAATCGCCAACCTGCAGCAGCGCTACAGGCTCTCGTATAACGCGCTTACACGACAGTATCGCGTCGGCGTCGGCACGCTTTACCAGAACTTCCCTGCGCTGTCGGAGGCGCTCGAATTCATGAGCCGCGTGCGGCTGCACGACATTGCGGAAGCGGGCGCGTTGAGGAAGGACAGCACCTATACGGCTGCGGTGCGCATGCGCCTGGACACTTCGCAACTGCCCCGGCCGTTCCAGATCAGCGCGGTCGGCTCGCGCGACTGGAATATCGGCTCCGACTGGTATCGCTGGACGGTGGCGCCATGAAGCTCGCCGTGCCTTCGATCCGAACAGCACTCTCCAGCCGGGTCGTTCGCTACCTCGCAATTCTGTGCGTGGGGCTGGTTACCATCGCGCTGTTTCTAGTGGCGAGCTCCAGCAGGGATCCGGCGCTGTTTGCGGAGCGCTACCCGCTGCTGCTCGGGCTGAACGGGGCGGTGGCGTTCATGCTGACGACGCTCGTCGTCTATCAGCTCGTCACGCTTCGCCGCAGCCTCAAGGCCGGCGTGTTCGGCTCGAAACTGACGGCGAGACTGGTGCTGCTGTTCGCGCTGATGGCCGTTGTGCCTGGCGCGGTGATCTACGGGCTTTCGGTTCAGTTCATGACCCGTTCCATCGAGTCCTGGTTCGACGTGCGCGTGGACAAGGCGCTCGAGGGCGGCCTGAATCTCAGCCGCGGCCTGCTCGAGAACATGCTTCGTGATCTCGCGGCCAAGGCCGACCGCATGGCGCTCGCGTTGTCGGCGCGGCCGCCCGCCGAGCACCTTGCGGTGCTCAACGTATTGCGCGAGCAGGCAGGTGTGCCGGAAGCGACCCTCTACAGCGAACGCGGCAAAGTCCTTGCGTACTCGGGCAACGAGCGAGCCGGGCTGCTGCCCGAGCTACCGGGTGCGGCCATCCTGCGCCAGATACGCGCTCAACAGGATTACCGGACGGTGGAATCGATACCGGAGAAAGGTTTGTACTTGAGAGTGCTGGTGCCCGTACCCGTTGTCAGCCTCGCCGACGAGGCGCGCGTGCTCCAGGTGCTGCAGGCAGTGCCCAAGCAGCTCGCCGAGGACGCCGAAACCGTGCTTTCGGGTTATCGCGACTATCAGGAGCTTACCCTTTCGCGCAGGGGGCTTAAGCGTCTCTATGCACTGACGTTGACTCTTACCCTGCTGCTCGCGCTGCTGTCGGCGGCTGCGCTCGCGTTCGTGCTCTCGGCCCGACTGTCGGCACCACTCGGTGCTCTCGTGGAGAGTACTCGCGCCGTGGCGAGTGGGGACTTCAGCCGGCGCACGGCGGTGGTCTCGCGTGACGAGATCGGGATGCTCACCGAGTCTTTCAACGGCATGACGCTGCAGCTCTCCGAGGCGCGCGGCGAGGCCGAGCGGCACCAGGCGGAGCTGGCGCAAGCCAAGGCGTATCTCGAGAGCATCCTCGCCAACCTTTCCGCAGGCGTGCTCGCTTTCGACGAGCAGCTGCGCCTGCGTTCGGTGAACCGTAGCGCCGGCGACCTTCTCGGGGCGGAGTTGAGTCCCCTGCTGGGCCGCGGGCCCGCAGAATGGAGCGCGGTCGTGCCCGGCCTTGGGGAGCTTGCGGGCCGACTGGAGGTGCAGTTGAACCGCGGCGGATCCGGCGTATGGGAAGAGCAGGTCGAGCGGCCATATCGCGGGGGCACGCAGCTGTTGCTCCTGAGAGGCACGCGCCTGCCGCCGGGCACGCACGGCGGGCGCGTCGTCGTTTTCGACGACATTACGCACCTCGCGCAGGCGCAACGCGCAGCAGCCTGGGCCGAAGTCGCGCGGCGTCTGGCGCATGAGATTCGCAATCCCCTGACGCCCATCCAGCTTTCCGCCGAGCGCCTGCAGAGCAAGCTTGCCGGCAAGCTCGCCGACGCCGATGCGGAGACGCTGACCCGCTCGACCCAGACCATCGTGAATCAGGTGGCGGCGCTGAAGGGCATGGTGGATGCGTTCAGCCAGTATGCGCGCACTCCCGAGCCATCGATGCGTGAGGTCGACTTGAATGCCCTGACTCACGAAGTGCTGACGCTGTACGAGTCCTCGCTCGGCCGGGCGGTCCGGCTGGAACTCGCGCCCGAGCTGCCCCCTATCGTGGGCGACGCGGCGCAACTGAGGCAGGTTATCCACAACCTGCTGCAGAACACGCAGGATGCGCTTGCCGACACCGCGCGACCGCGCGTTACGATCGCTACGCAGGCGGCGGACGGGTGGGTCCAGCTCACCGTGACCGACAACGGCAGCGGATTCCCGGAGCACATGATGCAGCGGGTGTTCGAGCCCTACGTCACCAGCAAGCCCAAAGGCACCGGCCTCGGTCTCGTCATAGTGAAGAAGATCATCGAAGAGCACGGCGGCGAGGTGGCCGTCGCCAACGTGACGCCCTGCGGGGCGCGCGTGACGCTGCGAATTCCCGTGGCACCCGCGAGCGACGACGCACGCGGGGCGGCGGCGCAGGCTAAGGCCACTAACTGAAATACGCACCGCGCCATCACGGTCTCATCACTTTGAGCGTGTCGGTGTAAACTAAGGCGACAGTCTTCAAGTTATGCAGCAAATCCTCGTTGTTGACGACGAAATCGGCATACGCGAGCTGCTTTCCGAGATACTGAGCGACGAAGGCTACCACGTACGTCTCGCCGAAAATGCGAGCGCGGCGCGCGCCTTCCGCACTCAGACGCGGCCCGATCTGGTGCTGCTCGATATCTGGATGCCGGACACGGACGGCATCACGCTGCTCAAGGAATGGGCCAGCGCGGGGCTCCTCACCATGCCTGTCGTGATGATGTCGGGTCACGGCACGATCGATACCGCGGTGGAGGCGACGCGCATGGGCGCTTATGACTTCCTGGAGAAGCCGATTGCGCTGCAGAAGCTGCTCGCCACAGTCGGCCGCGCCCTCAAGCACAGCGGCGAGCAGGCGCAGCCGGCGCTCTCGCTCGTGATGCTCGGCAGGGCGCCACTGGTCGCGGAGCTGAAGCAGCGCCTCGAGCGCATTGCCGGCTTGCGCGCGCCGCTCTTGCTCACCGGGGAGCCGGGATGCGGCATCGAGCTGGCCGCCCGCTTCCTGCACCAGCGGAACACGCCGTGGGCTGCGCCGGAAACGAACGGCATGCTGGCGGAAGCGCCGCTCGACCTGCTCAACCAGGCGCGCGAGGGCATATTGTTCCTTCAGGAAATCGCGGAACTCTCCAGGGTCGAGCAGAAAGGATTGCTGCTTCTGATCTCCAAGCTCGAGCGTTACAACGTGCGCCTGGTGTGCGGCGCATCCCGTGAGCTCGCCGAGCTCGTGGCACAGGGGGCGTTCGACAGCCGCCTGCTCTCCGCGGTGGCGGGAACGACGATACGCCTGCCCAGCCTGCGCGAGCACCGTGAAGATGTGCCGGATCTCGCAAATCTTATGCTCTCGCGCATGGTGGAAGCGAAGGAGGTCGCGCCGCGACAGTTCAGCACGGCAGCATTGAACGCGCTTCGCAATTACGAATGGCCCGGCAATCTCGCCCAGCTGCAGGGCGTGGTGCGCACTCTGGCGCTGACCGGGCTCGTCGAACATATCACGCTCGAGGACGTTACCCGTGCGCTGCCGCAGCCTGCGGCCGCGCCGCGGCTCGTGCACGATTTTCCGTTCGATCTCCCGCTGCGGGACGCGCGCGACGCGTTCGAGCGCGTATATTTCGAGTATCACATCGCGCGCGAAGGCGGGAACATCAGCCGCGTCGCCGAGAGCGTCGGGCTTGAGCGCACGCATCTCTACCGCAAATTGAAACAATTGGGCATCAAGCTGTCCCGGAGGAACGGCGAATAGCGCTCCCGGGTGCGCGGCGACACGCGCCGATGGCCGTTCGCGCGAGATGTATAATTCACGCACTTCCCGCACTTTCCGCAGCCAGGATCATTCCATGAACGACCGGATCGAGCTTGCCAACGCCATACGCGCGCTGGCGATGGACGCCGTACAGAAGGCGAACTCCGGTCACCCGGGGATGCCCATGGGCATGGCGGATATCGCGGAGGTGCTCTGGAATCACCATCTGCGGCACAACCCGGGCAATCCCTCATGGCCGGACCGCGACCGTTTCGTGCTGTCCAACGGCCACGGCTCTATGCTGCTCTACGCGCTGCTGCATCTGACCGGCTACGACCTGCCGCTGGACGAGCTCAAGCGCTTCCGCCAGCTGGGCTCGAAGACGCCGGGCCACCCGGAGCGTGGCTTGACGCCGGGAGTCGAGACGACGACCGGCCCGCTCGGGCAGGGAGTCACGAATGCCGTCGGAATGGCGGTGGCCGAAAAGCTGCTCGCCGCGCAGTTCAATCGCCCGGATCTGGCAATCGTCGACCATTACACCTACGTTTTCCTGGGCGACGGCTGCTTGATGGAAGGAGTTTCGCACGAAGCGTGTTCGCTCGCCGGCACGCTGGGTCTGGGCAAGCTGATCGCGGTGTACGACGACAACGGCATCTCGATCGATTCAGAAAAAGGCAACATCCGCCAATGGTATACCGACGACGTGCGGCGCCGCTTCGAAGGCTACGGATGGCAGGTGATACCCAGCGTGGACGGCCATGACGCCGACGCAGTCGACCGGGCGTTGAAGAAGGCTAAGCGCGAGCGGGCGCGCCCGACGCTCATCTGTTGCAAGACCGTGATCGCCAAGGGCGCCCCGAACAAGGCCAATACCGGTGCGGCGCACGGCGCGCCGCTCGGGGATGCCGAAGTCGCGGCTGCGCGTACAGCTCTCGGCTGGCAGTATCCGCCGTTTGAAATCCCCGAGCATATCTACGCCGCATGGAACGCACGCGAGCGCGGCAAGCGCGCCGAACGGCGCTGGAACAAGCTCTTCGCCGCGTATGAAACGGCCCACGCCGAACTTGCCGCAGAGTTTCGCCGGCGCATGAAGGGCGATCTGCCGCAGGAGTTCGAGGCGCGCGCCGCGCAGATGGTGCGGGACTTCGACGCAAAGGCGGAAACGGTGGCTACGCGCAAGGCCTCCCAGAACGCGCTCGAACTGCTGGTCCCCGCTCTGCCCGAATTGATCGGCGGGTCGGCGGACCTGGCCGCGTCCAACCTCACCATCGCAAAGGCTTCCCGGCC
>DATFWO010000312.1:0-18155 GCA_035259205.1 Burkholderiales bacterium
GCTACGCCAGGAGCGAATACCCGTACTGGCTCAACAGCACCAGCGCGATCACGAACAGCGCGCGCTTTACCCAGATGCGGAACATCCGCGCATCGATGCGATCGCGTATACGCACGCCGGTGTAGGAGCCCGCGACGCCGATGACCGCGAAGGGGAGCGTTGCCAGCCATTCGCCCGGAATCACGCCGCCGCGCGTCGCGAGCACCGCGAACTGGGTGGTTTTTCCGACGAGGAAGCAGATATTGAGCGCCTGCACCATCATGGCCGGGGTCAGCCCAAGCGCGAGGTAATAGATGATAAGGGGCGGGCCGGCGATGTTCGCCGTTCCCTCGAAGAGGCCGCCGGCGAGACCGAAGAGCGTCCCGAAGCGGCGCTCGTTGCTGCGCACGAGCGGCCAGTCGGTCCTCCCCAGCCGGTCCAGGTTGAGATAGAACAGCGTCAGCAGAGCAAGCACGAGCAGGTACGGCGCCTGGGGCGCCGCAACGAACAGCCAGGTACCGGCGGCAGCCCCGGCGACTTGGTAGAGGGGCATCATCCAGAAGCGCGCGAGTGCGGGCCGCAACGGGCCGCTCGCAAACAACGCGACCAGTATGGTCGCGAGCGTGGGCAGCAGCACGACGATGATCGCAGTGCGCATGTCGCTCACCAACGCGATCAGCGGCGTCGCGATGAATGGAAAACCGAAGCCGAGCGCGCCTTGCACAAGACCCGCGACCAGCATTACGCACGCGACAAACGCGAACAGCCCCGCGGACAGGCCCTCAAACGGCATGTCGTTCACAATTGCGCCGCATGGCGGACGTCGCGGTAGTCATCGGTTTTCCGGGGAGATCGCCCGGTGCAAGCCGAGCGGCGGCTATTCTAGCGTGCTTTGCGCGCGCGATTCCCGGTGCAGACGCTGACGATCGCAGGTGGTGGCAGCGGTTGCCGGGCGAAATCGGACGTAGCATACTGAGCCGGGGTCGCGGGCATTGACCTCGAAGCAGGGGGAGAAGAATGGAAGAGAGCAAAGGCTTTGGCCGGCGCGAGTTCCTGAAAAGCGCCGTCGCCGGTGGCGCCGCTGCCGCTTCTGCGGGTTTGTCGCAAGCGGCGCAAGCGCAACAGCAGCCTTCCGCCGCGCAGCCAAGCGCAGCCGCGGGTTACGCCTATCTCAACCTCGACGAGGCCGCCTTCGTCGAGGCGCTCGTCGATCATATGGTTCCCGGCGATGGACCGACGCCCAAGGGCACGGTGATCGGAATCAACATCTACATCGATCGCGCGCTCGCAGGCAGCTGGGGCAAGGGCGACCGTCTGTACATGCAGGGGCCGTGGAAGCCGGGCGTCCCCGAGCAGGGCTATCAATTGCCGCTGACCCCGGCGGAGCTCTATCGGGCCGGCATCGCCGCGACCAATCGGCATTGCGTGAAGACTTACGGCAAGCCTTTCGACAAGCTGGCCGAGGGCGAGCGCGAGGAGGTACTTAAGGGCCTGGATTCTGGGAAGCTCTCCTTCGACGGGGGGCTTTCCTCCCGTGTGTTTTTTTCCACCGTCTATCAGACGGTCATGGAGGGGCTGTTTGCCGATCCTATCTACGGCGGCAACCGCGACAAGGCGGGGTGGAAGATGGTCGGCTTCCCGGGCGTAGTGGCGGTGCACCAGCAGAACATCGTGAAGTTCAAGGACAAGAGATTTCCGGGCGAGCCCACCAGCATCGCCGACATGTCCTGAAGAACAGTGAATAGTGAGCAGTGAACGGTATGCATTGGGCAGCAAAACCGTGTCAATAATGCCGATCGCTTACTGCCTATCGATGCCTCGGGCACCCTATCGGCAGTTCATTTTCCCCTGAAATAGCTCGGAATACTCGGAAAGCGAGCAATGGCGACCAAACTCAAGGAAGTCGACGTCGTACTGGTCGGACTCGGCTGGACAGGAGGAATACTCGCGAAGGAGCTGTGCGAAGCCGGCGTCAAAGTCGTGGCGCTCGAGCGCGGCGCCATGCGAACCACCGAGGGCAATTTTTCGGTGCCGATGATACGCGACGAGCTGCGCTATTCGTCCCGGCACGACCTCATGCAGAACACCGCGCGCGACACGCTCACGATCCGCAACAATCCGTCACAGGAGGCGCTGCCGATGCGCAGGCTCGGCTCGTTCCTGCCGGGGGAGGGCGTCGGCGGCGCGGGCACGCATTGGAACGGAGTGACATGGCGCTGGACCGACGTGGAATTCAAGGTGCGCAGTCTCTATGAGGAGCGTTACGGCAGGAAATTCATTCCCGAGGACATGACGATCCAGGACTGGGGGATCACCTACGCCGAGCTCGAGCCCTACTACGATCGCTTCGAGTACACCGCAGGTGTGTCGGGCAGGGCCGGCAATCTCCAGGGCACGACTCAGAAGGGCGGCAACCCCTACGAGGGGCCGCGCGCCCGCGAATATCCGCTGCCGCCGCTGGAAAACAGCCTCGCGGCCGACCTGTTTGCGGCCGCGGCGAGCGACGCCGGCTACCACCCCTTCCCGTGTCCGACCGCCAACGCATCGCGCGCGTACACCAATCCGGACGGCGCGCGGTTCGGCGCGTGCCAGTACTGCGGCTACTGCGAGCGCTTCGGGTGCGAGGCCAACGCCAAGGGTAGCCCGCACATCACGGTCATCCCGATCGCGCTGCGCAATCCTAATTTCGAGCTGCGAACGCATTCGTGGGTAACCCGAGTACAGAAGGACTCGGCGGGCAAGCGTGTCACGGGCGTCACCTACACCAATGTGCTGAACGGCGAGGAGTTCGAGCAGCCGGCAGGTATCGTGGTGCTGTGCGCGTACGCGATCAACAACGTGCATCTGATGCTGCTCTCGGGGATCGGCAAGCCGTACGATCCGGTGGCGCAGACCGGCGTGATCGGCAAGAACTATTGCTACCAGACCGGCGCCGGCGCGACGCTTTTCTTCGAAGGCCGGTACTTCAATCCGTTCATGTCGAGCGGCGGATTGAGCACGCGCACGGACGATTTCCACTCGAACTGGCAGTTCGACCGCGGCCCGCACGGTTACGTCGGCGGCTCGACATTGGGCGGCGGCATGACGCACGGCCGGCCGATCACTTTTCGTCCCGTGCCGCCCGGAACTCCGCGCTGGGGCAAGGCGTGGATGGCCGCGACGGCCAAGTGGTACAACAGCGCCATGATCGTCAGCTCGAGCGGCAGCGTGATGGCCAACCGCTACAACTACTACGATCTCGATCCCACGTACCGCAACGCGTTTGGCCAGCCCTTGATGCGCATGACTTTCGATTACAAGGAAAACGAGCACAAGCTGTCGCGGCACGCCGCGCAGGTGATCAACGACCTTGCGAAATCGATGAATCCCACCGCGATGATTCCGGCTTCGGCGCGCACCGGCTCCTGGACTGTAGTGCCCTACCAGAGCACCCACAACACCGGCGGCACGATCATGGGCACGAACCCGCGCGATAGCGCCGTCAACAAGTATTGCCAGAGCTGGGACTGCCACAACCTTTTCATCATGGGTGCGAGCGTGTTCCCCCACAACTCGGCGTACAACCCGACGGGGCCGGTTGGCGCCCTCGCCTACTGGGCGGCCGACGCCTTGAAGAGCCGCTACCTCAAGAACCCCGGCCCGCTCATCTCGGCGTAGCGTCTATGCGAACGGTGCATCGGATGCGGTGCATGGCGCCGTGCCTCGGCTGAACACCAGATCGCGATGCAAGCCAGGAACCTGCTGATCATCCTGTCCGACGAGCACAATCCACGGGTGATGGGCTGCGCCGGGCATCCCCAGATAAAGACCCCGAACCTGGACCGGCTCGCAGCACGCGGGACACGATTCGCCGCCGCCTACACCAACTGCCCGATCTGCGTGCCGGCGCGCGCCGCCTTCGCCACCGGCCAGTACGTCCACAAGGTTCGCTGTTGGGACAACGCGATCGCGTACGACGGGCGAGCGCCAAGCTGGGGCCATCGTCTGATGGAGCAGGGTCATCATGTCGCTTCCATCGGCAAGCTGCATTACGCCGGCACCGATCCGCAACGCGACGGCTTCGACGAGGAGATCCTGCCGCTGCACATCGTCAATGGCGTCGGCGACCTGCTGGGCCTCGTGCGCGACGAGCTGCCGCGGCGGCAGGGCTCGCTCAAGCTGGGCCCGGAAGCGGGACCGGGTGAGTCCGAGTACACGCGCTACGATCGCAGTATCGTGGAGGAAACCCGCCGCTGGCTGGAGCGGGCTGCGCGGAGGCCGCGCGGCAAGCCTTGGGTTCTGTACGTGGGTTTCGTGTCGCCGCACTTTCCCTTGATCGCGCCGCCCGAATTCTATCGCCTGTACCCCGAGGACCGGGTCCCGTGGCCCGCCATGTATGACCCGGCCGAGCGCCCGCGGCATCCGTTCCTGGACGCGATGCGCAAATGTCTATGCTTCGACGAGGCGTTCGATCCGCCGATGGTCCGGCGTGCGCTGGCGGCCTATTTCGGGCTGGTAACCTTTCTCGACGACAACATCGGCAAGATACTGGACGCGCTGGAAACGTGCGGGCTCGCCGGCGAGACGCGCGTCGTTTACTCGTCCGATCACGGCGACAACCTCGGCGCGCGCGGCCTGTGGGGCAAATCGACGATGTACGAGGAGTCGGCGGGCATACCGCTCATCATGAGCGGCGCCGACATAGCGGCCGGCAACGTATGCTCGGTACCGGTCACCTTGGCCGATGCGTTCCCGACGATCATCCAGGGCGCGGGATTGAAGCCCGACCCCCGCGATAGCCATCTTCCGGGGGCGTCTCTGCTCGATATCGGCGAGGGCCGCGCGCCGCAGCGCACGATACTGTCGGAGTACCACGCGGCGGGGGCGCCAACCGGTTCGTTCATGATCCGCCGCGGCCGCTACAAGTACGTACACTACGTCGGCCTGCCACCCATGCTCTTCGACCTGGAGGCCGACCCGGGAGAACGGAGCGATCTCGGGTGCGACGAACGGTTCACCCCCGTAATCTCCGAGTGCGAAGCGGCATTGCGGGCCATCGTCGACCCGGAAGCCGTGGACCGCCTCGCGAAAACCGATCAGCGTGCAAAGATCACGGAACACGGGGGGCGCGAAGCGATCCTGAAGAAGGGTACTTTCCGCTACTCACCGCCCCCCGGCGCCGAAGCAAGATATTTCTAGCCCTGCGCATGGCGGCGGTCCCTATGCGCTTTATTCTCTAAATGTTTACCATGTGGATCAATCACATAAATATAAAAATGAAAGCGATTGCATTGGCCGAAAAGCGATAGATGTAATAAAATTCCAGATTCCCTCAGCCGGCAAGAACGATTGGAGGAAATCCAATGAACTACATGTCCGACACGAAGAATCTCGCAGTCGCCGCCGCCAAGCTCCCGGGCGGCAAGGTGCGCATGACGCCGAGCGAAGCATTCATCGAGACGCTGGTTGCGCACAAGGTGAAGGACGTCTTCGGGATCGTCGGCTCCGCATACATGGACGCGCTCGACCTCTTCCCAGGCGCCGGCATCCGTCTGATCAATGTGGCGCACGAGCAGAATGCCGCGCACATGGCAGACGGCTACGCGCGAGTGACGAACTGGCCGACGGTATGCATCGCGCAGAACGGCCCGGGAATCACCAATTTCGTTACCGCTGTTGCGGCGGCGTACTGGGCGCATTCACCGATGGTCGTAGTGACGCCCGAATCGGGCAGCCTGACCGCCGGCCACGGGGGCTTCCAGGAAACCGAGCAGATGCCGATCTTCTCGAAAATCACGAAATGGCAGGTGCATGTGAACTCGCCGCTGCGCATGGCCGAGCTGATGCACCGCGCTTTTGCCATCGCGCTGCACGAGCGGGGACCGGTGCAGGTCAATATTCCGCGCGACTATTTTTACGGTGAAGGCGACTACGAGATACTGCCGCCGCTCGTCATCGAGCGCGCGGCCGGCGGCGCGAATTCGCTCGACAAGGCGGCGAAGATGCTGGCCGAGGCGAAGTATCCCGTGATCATGTCCGGCGGCGGCATCGTGATGTCCGGCGGCGTTGACGAAGTGAAGGCGCTGGCCGAGCACCTCACGGCGCCGGTCGTGAACACCTATCTGCACAACGACTCGTTCCCGGCGAGCCACCCTCTCGCCTGCGGGCCGCTCGGCTACCAGGGCTCCAAGGCGGCGATGAAAATCATCTCGCGCGCCGACGTGGTGCTGGCGCTGGGGACGCGCCTGGGGCCGTTCGGCACGCTGCCTCAGCACGGGTTCGACTACTGGCCCAAGGACGCGAAGATCATCCAGATCGACGCCGACAGCCGCATGCTCGGTCTCGTGAAGAAGGTTACGCTCGCGATCCAGGGCGACGCGAAGCTCGCCGCCCATGAGCTGCTGAAGCGCCTCAAGTCGCGCGGGGCCGCCAAGCCCGACAAGGCGCGGCTCATCGAGGTCCGGGCTGAAAAAGACCTGTGGGCCAACGAGCTTGCCAACTGGGTTTCTCCGAGCAAGAAAGGTCACATCGGTCCGCGTCGCGCACTCGCTGCGCTCGGCAAGGCGCTGCCCAAGAACGCGATGGTTTCCACCGACATCGGCAACGTGTGCTCGGTCGCCAACAGCTATCTTCATTTCGAGCAGCCGCTGTCGTTCCTGGCGGCGATGAGCTGGGGCAATTGCGGCTACGCCTATCCGACCGCGATCGGCGCGAAAGTGGCGCGGCCCGAGCGGCCGGCGATCGCCTATGTCGGCGACGGCGCCTGGGGCATGAGCCTCGCCGAGGTGATGACCTGCGTGAAAGAGAAGATTCCGGCGGTCGCGGTTGTGTTCAACAATAACCAGTGGGGCGCAGAGAAGAAAAACCAGATCGATTATTTCGACAGCCGCTTCGTGGGCACGCCGCTCAACAACCCCGACTTCTCCGAGGTCGCGCGGGTGATGGGCGCAGAAGGCTATCGCGTGGACCACGAGGACGAGGTCGGCGATGCGCTCAAGGCCGCGGTAAGGATCGGCAAGCCGGCGGTGGTCGAGATCATGCTCACCCAGGAACTGGGCGAGCCGTTCCGCCGCGATGCATTCCGCCCGCCGCGGCGCCTGCTGGCAAAATACAAGAAGTTCAACGCCAAGCAGTACAAATAGTTCGCGGATAAGCGCAACCGGCGCGAACCGGAGCCAGGGCGCCCGACGCCCTGGCTACTTCTTTTGCTTATTCTCGACGGCAGGCGCGCGCAGGGCGTGCGCGCTCAGGAACCGCAAGCCTATGCCGAGCTCGTTGTCCACTCTCGCCTCGTGCTCATAGCGCTGCCATAGCGCAAGAGCCGGGCTGCGCCGCCCCTGCGCCAGATAACCGGCCATGGCGACTCCGAGCAGGTAGCGGCGGCTCGCCGCGGACTCCAGGCCGCCGGCCGGATTTGCCAGCAAATCTTCGCCCGCCGCGGCCATCATGGGCGCGTCGCGTTCCGCAACGGCCTTGAACAAGGTCAACCAGCGCCGCTGGTCCGGCGGCAGCGCGGCGCTGCACCGGCTCCACGCAAGCTTGTTCCAGAATGCGCGCGCTTCCGCAGGCGCAAGATACGGCACTGTGGCAAGGCCGATCTGAAACAGAGAGTGCAGCCAGCTGTCGTATGTGGCCGGCTCTTCGCACCGCACCAAACGGAGGCGGACGAGCTCGAGGTCCTTCTGCAGCGAGTGCGGAATGTTCTCCGGCTCCGGCGGAACGGCGGAGAGCAGCAATTGCGCCGCGTAGCGTGCCTTGCGTATCTCATCCATCTTCTGAAAATCGCCGCCCCCGGCGCCCGAACTCGGGCGCGCCGCAGGCGCGCTGTCGAACAGCGCCAGGAGCGCCGAATGTTCCGAGTTCAGCGCCAGCAGATCGGTGGCGTCACGCCTCAGATAGCGCAGACGCGGGGCATTCAGATCGAGGTAGGGGTAGTAGTCGGAATTGGCTGGCGCGGCATAGCTCTCGAGCAGGGGCTCGAGCACATGCCGGGCGCCGAGGCGGCGCACGTCGAGGTCGCCTATGGTCTCCACATGAACGGTCTGCAGCTCCTTCGCGAGACCGGGCATTTTGAATACATCGGCGAGCGGGCGATTGAGCACGGCGGACTCTCCGGCCACGATCAGCAGATCCTTGTCGTTGGCGGTATAGATGACGTAGTCGGAAAAGACCTGTCCCAGCGCGGCCGTTACGGAGGCGAGCAACGCGATCTCGGTTTCGTAGAGCTGGAACCACTGGACGAGCACGCCATCCGGGGCGAGGCGGCGGCGCGCGAGGCGGTAGAACTCGACCGTAAAGAGATTCGATACGCCGCTCACCCATGGATTCGACGGCTCGGAGATGATGACGTCGTAGCGTCGGTTATGAGTCGAAAAGTAGGTCTTGGCGTCGTCGATGTGTATGCGGCTGCGCGGATCGGCAAAGACGGCGGTGTTGCGCGGCCTGAAACCGCGCGAGGCTTCCACCATGGCGGGCTCGATTTCTATGGTGTCCACCGATTGCAGTTCGAAGTTTCCGAGCAGGGTGTGCGTGGTAATTCCGGTGCCGATGCCGATCACCGCTACTTGGCGCGCGTCCGGCTTGATCGCGAGCGGCAATGCCGCCGTGAGCGTCATGGTGGTCTCGTCCGAGATCGGCGGGCCCTTGAGATTGACTCCGCCGTCGGATTTACCGTTGGTCCGGATCGAGAGACCGTCGGGAAATTCGACCAGACTCACGGATGCCGTGCGTCCGTCCTTGTAGTAGAGGAGCCTGGCGTCCCGGCTGGTGAAGAGCGACCCGTGCCGAAACACTCCGGAAATCATCCGGTATGCATCGAGCTCGACGCCCGCGAGCATCCCCGTGAACATGACTACTGCGAGCGCGCTCGCAACGGCAAACTGCCGGGAGGCGCCCAGCGCTGCCCAGAGCAGGGCGAGACCGAGGCCCACATCGATCGCGGCGCCGAGGAGGAGTGTGCCCTTGAGACCGAGCAGCGGCAGACCCAGGTGAGCGGCGATGAACACGCCGCAGATCGCGCCCAGCGTGTTCGTCGCATAGACCGCGCCTATGCTGCGCTCGCCGTAGCCGTGCTTGAGCAGCGCGTACGTGATGAGCGGCAAGGTCATCCCGGCGCAGAAAGCGGCCGGGAACATCACGAGGAGCGCGATGCCGTGGCTTGCCACGTGGAACAGATTGTAGCCGGCATCGGTCCGGGCGAGCGCCGCCATGGCGGCCCGCATCAGCTCGAACGTCTTGCCGTAAAGAGGCAAGGTGGCGAGGGCGGCAAAGCCCATGACGATCTGCACCACGCCGAGGTAGCGGCGCGGCTCGACGATGCCGTCGATGCGCCCGCGAATCCACAAGCCGCCGAACGCGAGCCCGAGTATGAAGGCGGAGAGCATGAGCTCGAAGGAATGCGTCGCGCTGCCAAGCACGAGCGTGAGCATCCGGATCCAGGCGATCTCGTAGATGAAGGAGGCGGCCCCCGTCAGCGCCGCAACCGTCAGCATCAGTCCCAGCGCTTTCCTCGCGCGCCGTGTCTGCGGCGGCGAGGGCGGCGGAGCGGTTTCACGAGCAGCAACCCGTGCAAGCAGCGCCACTACCACCGCTATCGCCACATTGAGCGCACCCGCCGCCCGCACCGTTCCCGGCAGGCCGAGGTGCTCGATCATTACAAATCCCGCCACCAGCACCCCGATCCCGGCGCCCAGGCTGTTGGTGAAATAAAGCGTCGCGAGAGCCGCGCCGGGCGTCGCGGGATAACGGCGGATCAGTCCCCCGCTCATCAATGGAAATGTCATGCCGAGCAGGACGGACTGCGGCAGGATCAACGCCGTGCCCAGTATCCACTTCGCTGCCGCCGCCATCGCCGGCGAGCCCACTCCCGGAAGGATGTTATCGAACGCGGCTTCGGTGACGGTGACAAAGATCTCATGGAAGACCAGCGCGAGCACCCCGATCGACGCTTCGGTGACGGCGTAGCCGAGGAGGAGATTGCGCCAGTTGCGCGAGTAACGGGCTGCGAGCCACGAGCCGATCGCCATGCCGCCCATGAAGATCGCGAGGACCAGGGTCTGCGCGTAGCCCGCGTGCCCCAGAAAGAGCTTGAGATAGTGGCTCCAGATCGATTCGTAGATCAGGCCGGCGAAGCCGGACAGCGTGAACACTATAAAGAGGAGCCCGAGCGCCCACTGGGCCGGGCTGGCGTTTGGATGTTTCACGCGGATCGCTGAGGAGTGAAGCGTGCGCAGTGTAACAGTATGCGTGTATCGAGCCTGAATGAAAGCGTTTGCATGCTGCGACTGGAGTTGCTAGGCTCGATCCTGTGTTTTTGCCGGGCCGTGACCCCGTGAAGCGAGGCTCATCCAGCAAGACCGCCAAGCTTGCCGACGTGGCACGGCTTGCGCGAGTTTCCACGGCCACCGTATCGCGCGCGCTCACTCTTCCGCACAAGGTAAAACCGGCGACGGCGGCGCGCATCAATCAGGCGGTGCAGACGCTGGGTTACATGGCGCACGGGGCGGCGCGGGCTCTCGCTTCGCGCCGGACGCGCACGATTGGTGCCGTCATCCCGACGCTGGACAACGCGATCTTCGCCAACACCGTTCACGCCCTGCAGAAGACTCTGGACGAGGCGGGATACGTGCTCCTCGTAGCGAGCCACGAATTCGACGCGCAGATCGAAGACCGGGTGACGCGAACGCTCATCGAGCGCGGCGTGGACGGGCTCGTGCTGCTCGGTGTCACGCACGATCCTGGGTTGCTGCAGACGCTCGATACGCACCAGATTCCTTACGTGCTGACCTGGGCGCTCGACCCGGCGGGCCGCCGCCCATGCGTGGGGTTCGACAACTGTGCCGCCGGGCTGCGCATCGCCCGCCATCTTCTCGAATTGGGGCACCGCGAATTTGCAATGATCTCCGGCATCACGATGGGCAACGAGCGGGCCAGAGGCCGGGTCGAAGGCGTGCGCGAGGCATTGGCGGAACGGGGCCTCGACCTGCCGTCGTCGCGACTGGTCGAAAAGCCATATACACTTTCGGCAGGACGGGAAGGCCTGGTCGAGGTCCTGGGAGCGGGCGTGCCTCCTACCGCCGTGATTTGCGGCAATGACGTGCTCGCGATAGGCGCGCTGGCCGAGTGCCATGGGCGCGGCATAGCGGTGCCGCAAGAGCTATCCATAACCGGCTTCGACGACCTGGAGATCGCGGCGGTGGTCCTGCCGGCCTTGACCACGGTGCACTTCCCTACCGAGGATCTCGGCGCTCTGGCCGCGCAGCATCTGCTCGCGCGGCTTGCGGGAGAGCCGGTGGCGCTACGCACGGAATTGCCGGTCGAGCTCGTGGTGCGCGCCAGTACGGCTCCGCCTCCAGCGGCACGAGTTAAGGACGACGAATGACGGACAGCGCACTAGCAGACGCGGAATTGCGCAAGTACTACGCCGCGCGGGCGCGGGAATACGAGAAGATCTATGAAAAGCCCGAGCGGCAGGCCGATCTGCGGAAGCTCGAGGTTCTGCTTCCGGACATGCTGGCCGGACGCCGCGTGCTCGAGCTCGCCTGCGGCACGGGCTACTGGACGCAATTTCTCATCCGGAAAGCCGAGCACATAGTAGCCGTCGATGCCAGTCCCGAGACGCTCGAGCTGGCTGTGGCAAAGGAGCTGCCGTCGCAGCAGGTCGAATACCAGGTCGCGGATGTTTACGAGCTTTCCGCTGCGCTGGGCACTTTCGACGGGGCGTTCGCCGGCTTCTGGTGGTCTCACGTCCCCGTGCGTGACCAGCCCCGGTTCCTGAAGTCGCTGGATGAGCGCTTGCGGCCGGGCGCGCGGATCGCGTTACTCGACAACCGGTACGTGGAGGGCAACAGCACCCCGATTTCGCACCGTGACGACGACGGGAACACCTTCCAGCGGCGCCGGCTCGACGACGGTTCCGAGCACGTCGTCCTGAAAAACTTTCCGACCGAGCAGCAATTGCGCCGCGTCATCGGAGCGTATGGACGCAAAATGGAGTTCCTGCGCCTGCAGTACTATTGGGTCTTTTGTTATGAGAAAGCGTGACGAGTGACGGGTGTCGTGTGGTGACTAGAAGCAGTCTCAAAAATCGGCCAAAGACGATTGAGCCGCTGATGAACGCAGATAAATTCAAGATCAACCCTATGTCTTGCCCCTTCTTTCTATCGGCGTTTATCTGCGGCAAAGGTTTGGCTTTGTTTTTGAGATGACTTCTAGACGCAGCGATCCGTCACCGATCACGCCTCACTCTGACCGGCAAGCAGCTCCGCATAATCGACCATCGCCGTTTCGACCACGCGCAGAGCGTGCCTCTTCCCGTAGGTTTGCTGGATGCGGATCTGCGGCTGCTCGCCGGGAACGAGCTTGTACGTGCTGAAGTAGTGATGGAGCCGCTCGACCAGGATCTCCGGGAGGCCGCCCACGTCGTCGACCTGTCCCCAGACGAAATCCCTTTCGAGGATCGCAATGATCTTGTCGTCGGCTTCCGCCCCGTCCACGAGCTGGAAGCCACCTACGACGCGCGCCGGTACGATGATTTCGGAGCGCGCAATGGGGCGCTCGCTTATGACGCAGATATCCAGGGGATCGCCGTCGCCGTGCTGCGCGCCGGGGCACAGCGCGGCCACGCCTGCGCCGCAGTAGGTCTTCGGGATGAAGCCGTAGAGAGCGGGCGCCTGCGATGACGTTCGCTGCGGACGGTCCACGCGCAGGTAACCCGAGGCCTTGTCCACCTCGTACTTGATGAAATCGAACGGCGTGATCTCCACGTAGGCGTTGACGTGCAGTGGCGGCTCGCGCCCTGCCGGCAGGCCGTGCCACGGGTGCGGGCGCCATTCGGAGAAACGGGGAGGCTGGCTCATGCCTTGTGATGCGTGATGGGTGATGAGTGACGCGTCTTAACGGGTCCGCCTGAAGTGCGCGACAGCGTCACTTTCGACGCGGGGGTTAGGCTGCTCGTATCTGCTGCTCAATCTCGTGTCCATGTCTTACGAGGACCGGTTTCCCCAAACTCTCGACCATAGTCATGGGCAAATGGTCGGCCACTTCCTCGTCGGCAATAAGCGGTGCGCCGCCGGGAAAATAAAGTACGAGGTTCCCCAAGGCGAGGACCCGGGCTAAGGACTCCCACAGCCGAGTATCGCAGCATGGCCGATGAACTGAAAACCCATGGATCATCACCGAGTCGGCTGAATCGGCGATCAAGAGCACATCGCATGAGTTTGCCTCATCGTAATCGAGCCGCCATAGTTGGGGCCCGGACTCCGTCAGCGCAGATCCAAACAACTCGCGCACGCGATCACGCGCGATCGATGACGCGTTGCCCCGTTCGAAGCATTGTACGAAAAGTTCGAAACTCACCGGTCAGAGCAGCCTAACGTGAATTCGCTGACAAATTAGTTGACTTGTTGGTTGACGATTTAGTTGACATAACTGTCCGGCCGTACATTATGCCGCACGACATCGCCGGGCAATGAGAGGCTTTTCAGCCCATCACTCATCAATCATCACCCATCACTCAAGCATGATCGAGCAGTTGGTCGATCATGCGCAGGGCCTGCGCGCCGTAGCCGCCCCCAAAGAGATTGAGGTGGTTGAGCACATGGTAAAGGTTGTAGAGGTCCCTGCGTCGCGCATAGCCGGCATCGAGCGGAAATTCATCGCGGTAGGCTGAATAGAACGCGGATCCGAAGCCCCCGAAGAGCTCCGTCATGGCAATATCGGCCTCGCGGTCGCCGTAATACACCGCTGGATCGAATACGACCGGCGCGCCTTCCGTATCGAAGGCGGCATTGCCGCCCCACAGGTCGCCATGCAGCAGCGATGGGGTGGGGGTGTAGCCGACGAAGAACCCGGACAGCTCCTCCAGCAGGCGCTCGCCGCGCTGCTGGAGGAGGCCGCGATGGCCGTTTCTCGCCGCAAGCTCGAGCTGAAAGCCGAGGCGGTTTTCACGCCAGAAGGAGATCCAGTCCGCGTGCGGCGTGTTGACCTGCGGCGTGGCGCCTATGGTGTTGTCGCGATGCCATCCGAACCGCTCATTTGTGGCTTTGTGCATGCGGGAGAGCTGCCGCCCGAGCTCCCAATGGCTCCGGCTGCGGGCGGGATGGAGCTCGATGTATTCGACTGCCAGCCAACTCGCTTCCTGGTTGGCGCCGGAACACGTTGGCGTGGGTACCCTGACGGTGGCCGAACGTGCGATTTCCGCGAGGCCCGCAGCTTCCGCTTCGAACATCGGCAGCCGCGCCGGCTCGTTCAGTTTGACGAAATACGCCCGCCCGCGGCCGCGGACGACGTAGCAACGATTGATGCATCCGCCACCGACGGATTCCGTTGCTTCGATAGCGAAGGGCGAGGCTATGGCGCCGCCGATCCCGCGCGCGATCTCATCCCAGGGGGGCATTAACCGCTGAGAAAATCAAATGCAGGATGAGGCAAACGCTTGTCCGTGTTTCCGTGTGATTCCGTGGCTAATTTTCTCTTGACCTACCCGAGCTGCTTGCGCGCCTTGGCGACCGCCGCCTTCACGCGCTGCGGCGCCGTGCCGCCGATGTGGCTGCGGCTCTTCAACGAGCCGTCCAGGGTGAGCGCTGAAAATACGTCCTTGGCTATCGGCGGGCAGAAATGCTGCAGCTCCGGCAGCTTGAGTTCCGCGAGCTCGCAGCCGCGCGATTCGGCAAAACGCACCGCCTGCGCGACTGCCTCGTGTGCTTCGCGGAAGGGAATTCCCTTTCTTACGAGGTAATCGGCAAGGTCGGTGGCCGTCATATGGCCCTGCCGCGCTGCGCCTTCCATGGTTTCGCGATTCACCTTGATACCCCCCAGCATCTCCTTGATTATCGCCAGGCTTGCCATCAGCGTGTCCACCGTGTCGAAGAGCGGCTCCTTGTCCTCCTGGTTGTCCCGGTTGTATGCGAGCGGCTGCCCCTTCATGAGGGTCAGCAAAGCAACGAGATGACCGTAGGCACGGCCGGTCTTGCCGCGGACCAGCTCCGCCACATCGGGATTCTTCTTCTGCGGCATGATCGAGGAGCCGGTGCAGAAGCGATCGGGCAGCTCGATGAAGCCGAAGCGCGGATTCATCCAGATGACGATCTCCTCGCACCAGCGCGAAAGATGCATCATGGTGAGGGCGGCGTCCGCGCAAAATTCGATCGCAAAGTCGCGATCGGAGACGGCGTCGATCGAGTTTTCGCATACGCCGTCGAATTCGAGCTCCTTGGCCACCATCAGGCGGTCGATCGGCAACGACGTGCCGGCGAGCGCCGCAGCGCCGAGCGGCAGCTTGTTCATCCGTTTGCGGCACTCGGCGAAGCGCTGCGCGTCGCGCGCGAGCATCTCGAAGTAGGCCATCAGGTGATGGCCCAGCGAGACCGGCTGCGCCGGCTGCATGTGCGTGAACCCCGGCATCACCGTTTCGGCGTGCTCGTCCGCCAGGTCGAGCAACTGCCTCTGCAGGGCCTTGATGAGCGCCAGCACGTGGTCGATGGCGGCGCGCAGATAGAGCCGCACGTCAGTCGCGATCTGATCGTTGCGCGAGCGCGCCGTGTGCAACCGCTTGCCCGGCTCTCCTACCAGCTCGGTCAGGCGTCGCTCGATGTTGAAATGCACGTCCTCGTGCTCGAGCGACCACGGGAAAGTGCCGGCGCGGATGTCCGCGCGGACCTGCGCCAGTCCTTTCTCGATCGCCGCCAGATCGTTCTTGGAAATGATGCCGGTAGCGTGCAGCATGCGCGCATGCGCGCCGGACGCCTCGATGTCGAATTCGGCGAGCCGCTGGTCGAACCCGACCGACGCGGTGAACCGCTGCACCAGGTCGGAAACCGGCTCGCCGAACCGTCCCGACCAGGGCCGGTCGCTGCTGTTATCGTTGGTTGCCATGCGGCCTGCTAGAATTCAAGAGGACTGAGCTGGAGGAGGGAATGTTGACGATTGGGTCGTCAGCTTTCAGCGATCAGCCGGGTAGGCACCGGGTTGCAGGCCGTGGTCTGATGGCTGACAGCTGAGCGCCGTCGGCGAGAATCACATGGCAAGAAGTATAAATCAAAACGCCTACTCCAGCGCCCTGCCCAATTTCCGCAATCTCGGAGTCCTGCTGCGCATTCTGATCTTCGTGAACTTCGTCGCCATCGCCGCGGCGGCGCTGAAGACTACGGAGCTCCGCGCGATGCTCGGCGAATTGCTCGAGATCTCCGCGGTGGTCCAGCCGCTGCTGATCCTGAGCCTGCTCACGCTGGTGGTCGCCAACAACGGGCTGCGGCGACTGCCCGGCCCTGCCGGCATCGCAGCGGTGCTCGCAATCGAGCTCGGTCTGACCCTGCTGCTCTACCAGTTGGGACGGTCGCTGCCCGCAGCGGAACCCGGCTCGCTCCTACGCTACTGGCTAGTGGTACTGCTCGTCACTGCTGCACTGCTGAAGTATTTCCAGCTGCGGAACAGCGCCCTTTCGCCTGCGCTCTCGGAGGCGCGGCTGCAGGCGCTGGAGGCGCGCATCCGGCCGCATTTCCTGTTCAACAGCCTCAATGCAGTGTTGTCCCTCATACGCGAGAACCCCAAGCGGGCGGAGGAAGTTCTGGAGGACATGGCGGACCTCTTCCGGGTGCTGATGGCGGACAACCGGGAGCTGACTCCCCTCTCGCGCGAGATCGATCTGTGCCGGCAGTACCTTGACCTCGAGCAACTGCGTCTGGGCGACCGGCTCGCCGTCGACTGGCAGATCGGCCAGCTGCCGCCCGGGGCGCTGGTGCCGCCTTTCGTTCTGCAGCCTCTGGTCGAGAACGCGGTGTATCACGGCATCGAGCCCCGGACGGAGCCCGGGGTAATCAGTATCAAGATCTACCGCTCAGGCGAGCAGGTGCACGCGGTGCTGCGTAACCCGTATGCCGGGCAGGATAATCGCCACGCAGGCAACAAGATGGCGCTCGCCAATATCCGCGAGCGGCTGCAATTGCACTTCGACGCTGAAGCGAGCCTGACGGCGAAGGTGCGCGACGACAGCTACGAGGTGCACATCGTAATGCCGTACCTGAAGGGCCAGCCCACTGACGAATGGCGGGGCGCGACACCATGACGGAGGAACGCCCGCTACGCGTGCTGATCGTGGACGACGAGGCGCCGGCGCGCTCGCGCATGCGGGATCTGCTCACCGATTGTGCTCAGGAGTTTCCCCTTGTCGTCACCGGCGAGGCTGCGAGCGGCCGGGCTGCACTGGAATTGCTGTTCGTCCAGCCTGCCGATGTCGTCGTGCTCGATATCCGCATGCCGGAGATGGACGGCATCGAGGTAGCGCAGCATCTGCAGAAGCTGGAGCTGCCTCCGGCCGTTATATTCGCGACCGCTTTCGACGCCTACGCGATACGCGCATTCGAGGTGCATGCCATCGACTACCTCCTGAAGCCGATCCGGATGGTGCGGCTCAAGGAAGCGCTGGCGCGGGTGCACGCCGGCCGGCCGCCGCCGGCCGAGGCGTTGCGCGGGCTCCAACGGACCCCGCGCGCGTTCCTGAGCGCTCAGGAGCGCGGCAAGGTGCATCTGATAGCGGTGGACGACATCGTCTACCTCAAGGCCGAGCTCAAGTACGTGACCGTCAGGACGGCGGCGCGCGAGTACCTGATCGAGGAATCGCTCACCCGCCTGGAGCAGGAATACGCAGAGCGCTTCGTGCGCGTGCATCGCAACTGCCTAGTGGCGCGGGCTGCCGTGCGCGGTTTCGAGCGCGGCGCCGCGGATGGCGGCGAAACGCATTGGGTGGTTTTGCTCGGCGGTGTGGAGGAGAAGCTCGCCGTGAGCCGGCGCCAGCAGCACATCGTCCGAGAATTCGGGAAAGGCTGACGCCTTTCCCGAATCATGGAATGCATCAATCACAGCCAATGTCCCACGCGGCACGAGCAGCGTCCGAACGATTGGACGTTGAGTTTCAGCGCTCAGATGATGCGAAAAGCTCTTGCTTGCTGCGCGGGTGCCGAGCCTGTGCCATTGTCCTGTCCTTCATTTGTGTCGTGGCCGGGGCAGCTGATCAACCCTACGGTCATGGTGATATCACACTCGGTGCTACATACCGGACGCTGGCCACGACACTCGACTTTCGCGACCTCTACGCAGCGCTCGCTGATCGGTCGACGCGCGAGACCGCGAAACCGGATCTTGGACGCCGCGGCTACGGCTGCCTGCGCCGTGATGACGCCTACGCCGACGTGACCTGCGTC
>DATFWO010000313.1:0-3724 GCA_035259205.1 Burkholderiales bacterium
CGTGGAGGATCGCGGCTTTCAATTTGCCGACGGCGTTTACGAGGTGTGCGAGGTGAGGGAGGGCCGCCTCGTTGACGAGCGCCGGCATATGGCACGCTTGATGCGATCGCTCGCGGAGTTGCGCATCGGCCTGGCGATGCCATTGTCGGCACTGAGTGTTGTCCTGCACGAGACAGTGAGGCGAAACCGGGTCCGCAACGGCGTCGTCTACCTGCAGATGACCCGTGGCGTGGCGAGGCGGGATTTCGCTTTCCCCGCATCTGCCACTATGCCCTCGGTCGTCGTCACGGCGCGTCCTCATGACAACGCGAAGACGGAGAAGATGGCCGCTGCAGGCATCGCGGTCGTCACCGTTGCGGACAACCGCTGGGCGCGGCCGGACATCAAGTCGGTATCCCTGTTGCCCAATGTCTTGGCGAAGCAGGCGGCGCGCGATGTCGGGGCCCGGGAGGCATGGTTCGTTGACGCCCGGGGCTTTGTCACCGAGGGAGCCTCATCGAATGCCTGGATCGTCACGGCGGAAGGCGAGGTGGTGACGCGTGCCGCCGACAGCAGCATCCTTAGCGGAATTTCCCGAGCCGTGGTTTTGGAGGCGATGACGGCCAGAGGGCTGCCTTTCAACGAACGTCCGTTCACGGTGGCGGAAGCGAAGGTAGCCCGAGAAGCATTTATAACGGCGGCGAGCCAGATCGTGCAGCCGGTGACGAGCATCGACGGAACACCGGTCGGCGATGGGCGTCCGGGTCCGCTCGCGCTGACATTGCGGCGGGAATTCCACCGTCATGCGGAATTTACCTGACATTAGGACTGCAAATTTCGCGTAAAAAACGCCAAATGAGGCTAGGGCGGGCTTGCGCCCGGCCCGGTCCTACTTTTTAATGTGATGTCCGGGTCTTAGACTGGATAACGCTGCGCCCGGGAGAGCGTAGAATCAATCAGTTGCAGTAACCAGAAACTGCAGACAAAAAGCGGAAAAAACGGCCATGGCAGCCGATCGCGCACAAAATTTGCAAGACACCTTCCTTAATCATGTACGCAAAGCGAAAATCCCCCTCACGATTTTTCTCGTCAACGGCGTGAAGCTGCAAGGGGTGGTGACCTGGTTTGACAATTTCTGCGTGCTACTGCGGCGAGATGGGCATTCCCAACTTGTCTACAAGCACGCCATATCGACAATCATGCCAGGGCATCCTGTGCAGCTTTTTGAAGGCGGCGAGGAGGGGGCTGCCGTGGAAAAGACCTGAGATTGGAGCCGCACAAGCACAACACTGCGACGCTGAGCCCGTCCGAGGGCTCCACGCTGGGACGCGCAATCGTCGTCGGGCCCTATCTGCGCGCGCGAGATGGGCCCGTGCCGAAAGAGGGCAGGACGTGGGTAGACCGCCTGGACGAGGCCGTCGGCCTGGCGCTCGCAATCGATCTCGCAGTGGTCGAAAAGGGCGTTGTCGCCGTGACGGCGATCCGGCCATCGACTTATCTCGGCAAAGGCAAGGTCGAGGAACTGGCCGGCCTGGTGAAGAGTCACGAGGCCGGGCTCGTCATCATGGATTGCGCGTTGTCGCCCGTGCAGCAGCGCAATCTGGAAACGGCCTGGAGCGCCAAGGTGCTCGACCGTACCGGCCTGATTCTGGAGATATTCGGCAGACGCGCCCGCACCCGCGAAGGCGCGTTGCAGGTCGAACTCGCGCACCTCAACTATCACCGCAGTCGGTTGGTGCGGTCCTGGACACACCTCGAACGTCAGCGCGGCGGTTTCGGGTTTCTCGGCGGACCCGGCGAAACACAGATCGAGACCGACCGCCGCCTCATCGCCGAGCGCATCGCTAGGATCGAGCGCGATCTCGCGGGGGTGAAGAGCACGCGAAAGCTCCATCGCCAGAGCCGCAAGCGCGTGCCGTATCCGATCGTGGCGCTGGTTGGCTACACCAATGCCGGAAAGTCCACTCTCTTCAACCGCATGACCCGGGCGACCGTCGTCTCGGCCGATATGCTGTTCGCGACGCTTGATCCGACGCTGCGGGCCATTGACCTGCCGCACGGTGCCCGAGTGATCATGTCCGATACGGTGGGCTTCATTTCGGACCTGCCAACCATGCTGGTGGCGGCCTTCCGCGCGACCCTCGAAGAGGTGATAGAAGCTGATATCATTCTCCATGTGCGCGACGTCTCTCACGGAGACACCGCCGCGCAGTCGGCGGATGTGATCGCGGTGCTGCGCGATCTCGGCATCGAGCCGGACGACCCCCGACTGATCGAGATCTGGAACAAGATTGACCGCCTCGATCCGGCCGAGCGGGAGCAACTCAGCAACCTCGGACGCCGCAGAGGCAACGGCCGGCAGCCGGTGTTGGCGTCGGCGCTGACCGGCGAGGGGCTCGACGACCTGCTCGTGACAATCGAAGCCGAGCTTGCCCGTTCACGGCTTACCCTCGACGTGGCGCTTGACCTCGCCGACGGGGCCGGCATGAGCTGGCTGCATCGTCATGCCGAGGTGCTGGCGCGCGATGCGGGCGCAGACGGCCGCATGCACATGACGGTCCGGGTCGCTCCCGACCGCGCCGGCCTGGTGCGAGCGAAGTTCGGCGCAGAGAACATCACCGTATCGGAGATCGGAGTGCCCTAGGTGGCACACGCCTCGTGCCGAATGTCGCGTCGCATTGTGGGCATGCCGGCACGTTGCCCGCACGATCACACCCAGCGGTGAGACAGCGTGGGCAAATCGCGCAAGCAATTCCAAATCACGACCGCGGTGTCGCGCGATTTTGCCCACCCTATCGTCACGAGGACAGCGGCGAAACGGGTTAGTCTACAACTCATTAACGGGCAATTGCCGTACCGCCTGGTGCGGAGCCGCGAGTTCCTCCACGTCAATGAGATGAGCCAAAGCCCATGACAAAAGAGGAACTCCTGCAAGAGCTTTGGGAGAGAGGCATTAACGCGTACCTGCGGCCCGCTGAACTCGATAACATGAAAAGGAATTCGAGTGATCCTGATCAGCCCTTCGGAGATACGGGGCCAGCGATAGAGCGAATTCTTGCCGCGGGTGCTTCCAGACGCGACTTGTGTCTTCTTCTTCGCTACGTCGCCTACAGAGCAGTCTTTGACACGCTTCATTGTATTGACGATCCGAACGTCGATAAAAGCGATCTGGAGGACCTCCACGAGTACCTTCTCAGCGCTGATCCAAGCAGGATGGAAGGGCGTCCCGGTTCTGCGGATGCGGCTCTGGCTACCTACATGGCCAGGTATCGCTCGGGCCCATGGATTGCGGACCCGCCACCTGAAGCAAGCAATGAGTCATCGCAAGCCGTCAGCCCGTCGGCGATGTTCCGGGTTCTGCTTCTCAACGATGACTTCACCCCCATGGAGTTCGTCGTGCACGTGCTAGAGCGGATATTTGACAAGGACCACGGGACTGCGACGCGCATCATGCTGGACACCCACCAGCGAGGGAGGGGTGAGTGCGGGATATATCCGTTCGCTGTGGCGGATGCCAAGGCGAAGGAGGTGGAGGCCTTCGCCCGCGACCACAAGCATCCGCTTCGCTGTGCGGTGGAGGCAGCCCAGTGATTCTTGCTCCTGACGGGCCACCACGGGCATCGACCTGAACCGGTTCGTCCATAACGCCGGTCAGAGCGAGAACCGGGACCACCGGGGAGAACAAGCGTTAGCGCTTCCCGCGGGCATCGACCGGCCAGATATCTACAAGCGTGTCGCCGCGGAC
>DATFWO010000314.1:0-35652 GCA_035259205.1 Burkholderiales bacterium
ACGTGTGCGACGGAGGCGATGTGGGATGCAGGTCGAGGAGGAGAGCCCGAAGCAATATGTCGATATTGCGAGGGCTCCCGACAAAGAGATGCGCCCACAGCGCCCCGTCCCACTCGGGTTGCGGCCAGGACGGTCGTCTGCTTCGTTGCCCGGCTTGACCATATCGACATATGGCCTGCCCCGTGCGCCTCGCATACGGTCCGTCCTGGCCACAACGCATCACGCGCCTATTATTGAGATAGGTTCTAGCCTTTCCCCCGCTCCTCTCGCGTGCTTCGGTGGCTGAAAGGCCAAACACGATATCACCCGCCACGCCGGCGTTCGATGCGAACGGCACGCCCTACTCACCCGAATACGGCGATGTCTATCACAGCGCCGATTCCGGTCCCGGCCAGGCGCGGCACGTATTCCTCGGCGGCAACGAGCTTCCCGCGCGCTGGGCCGGAGCGCGTGTCTATACCATCGTCGAGACCGGTTTCGGCCTGGGGCTGAATTTTCTTGCGACCTGGAACGCGTGGCGCTCCGATCGTCTGCGCCCTCGGCGGCTGCATTTCGTGTCGATCGAAAAGCATCCGTTCCAGCGCGAGGGTCTGGCGGTGCTGCACGAGCGCTACGCGGAGTTCGCCCCTCTCGCCGCGCACCTGCAGGCGGCATGGCCGCTGCCGCTTCCCGGAATGCACCGGCTCGAATTCGAGGGCGGCGCGGTCACCTTGACGCTCGTCCTGGCCGATGCCGCGAGTGTGCTGCCCTCGCTGAGGCTCGCCGCGGACGCGTTCTACCTCGATGGCTACGCCCCGGCCTGCAACCCCGCTATGTGGTCGCTCGCGGTAATCAAGGCGCTTGCGCGCCTGGCACGCCCCGGCGCGACGCTCGCCACCTACACCACGGCGCGCTCCGTCCGCGACGCGCTCGGCACAGCCGGTTTCTCTTGTGAGCTGCGGGCAGGCTTCGGCCGCAAGCGAAACATGCTGACCGCACGCTTTGCCCCGCGCTGGACTCCACGCCATGCGCCTCCGGCCGCGCCTGCGTGGCCGGAGCGCCACGCAATGATCATCGGCGCCGGTCTTGCCGGCGCCGCGGCAGCGGAACGGCTGGCCGCCCGCGGCTGGCGGATCGACCTCGTCGAGCGCCATTCCGAGCCGGCGGCGGAGGCATCGGGACTGCCCGCCGGCGCCGTGCATCCATTGATCGCGCGTGACGACAGCGTGCTCTCCCGGCTCACGCGCGCCGGCTTCCTGTACGCGCTCCGGTACTGGCGCGCGCTGGCGGGCGCGCCGTGGCGCCCTTGCGGCGTCCTGCAGCTCGCCCGCGATTCCCACGAGGAAGCGCGCATGAAACTCGCTCTCGACGAGCTCAGTTTCCCGCCGGGGTACGTCGAATACCTTCCATCCGCCGAGGCGGGGCGGCGCGTCGGCTGCGAAGTGAGGGCGGGCGGCCTCTGGTTTTCCTGCGGCGGATGGATGCGCCCGGCCGCATTGGTCGCCGCGCAACTCGACGCCGCAAGCGCGCACGGCGCAGGCCTCGCGATGCATGCGGGCCGCGAGGTCAAGGCCCTCGCCCGCGATGGCGGACGCTGGATCGCGCGCTCGGCTGATGGCAGGACGATCGCGGCCGCGCCAGTGTGCGTACTCGCAAGCGCCTGCGATGCCGCTCGCTTCGCCGAATTCGGAGGTGAGTTGAAGCCCGTGCGCGGCCAAATTACCCACCTGCCGCCCGGCAGTTGCGGCGGCCTCACCGCCGTGATTGCCGGCGCCGGCTATCTCGTGCCCGCGCCCGACAACATCATCGTAGGAGCAACATACGACTTCAACGACGCGGATCCCGCGCCGCGCGCCTCGGGACACGCCGGCAATCTCGTCCGGCTTGCACACCTGCTGCGGCAGCCACCCCATCTCGATGCGTCCGTCCTGGACGGGAGCGTGGGGTTCCGCTGCACGGCGACGGACCGATTGCCGCTGATCGGGGCTGCGCCCGACGTCGGCGCGGCACGCCTGGCTCGAGCCGGATTGTCCGGCGCTCGGCCGCGCGACATACCACGGTTGCCGGGTCTGTATGCGGCGCTCGCCTACGCCTCGCGCGGACTCACCTGGGCTGCTCTGGGCGGCGAGATCGTCGCGAGCCTCGTGGAGGGCGAGCCGCTCCCGGTCGAGGGCAATCTCGCCGATGCCATCGACCCCGGGCGCTTCGTAATGCGGGGCGCGCGCCGCGGTGTGCTGTAGGCGTGGCCGAAGGAACAAGGCGGTCTCATGATCCCGAGGTCTTTTTCTGGCACCATACCGGACTGAGAAATGCTTCGAAGGCGGGGTAGCAAGGATGAGAAACTGGCGCACGTTACTGGTGGGATTCCTTGCCATTGTGCTCGCGGGCACGCTGGCGTTTCTGTACATGAAGACCGAAGCGATCGACTTCAAGAAGCAGAGCCGCGTCCTGTCGTACCTGCGCGAGCTGAAGGACATCGATGCGAAGTGGGACGATGAGCTGCTGCGCGCCCGCTTCGACCCCGAGAAAAGCCGGTTGCCGCAGCGCGATTTTGCGGAGGCAGTGCGCAGGTCGTTGACGAACCTCGCCAACGAGGCGGCGGGCAGCAAGGCGATCGAGCAGGGTATCGACGCGCTGCGGAAAGCCTTCGAGGAAAAAGCCGCCCTGGTGGAGAAGTACAAGGCGCAGAACAACGAGTTGAAGGATGCCCTCGGCAGCGTCGGCAGCACCATGGCCGAAGTGCAGGCCATGGTGAGCGGCGCGGTGCTCGCTCGACCCAAGCTGAAGGATCACTTCGCGAGCCTGCAGAACAGCCTGTACGAGATCCAGGCCGAGGTGTTGAAGTTCAACCTCGCGCCGGAGGACAAGCAGAAAGCGCGCGTCGAATCAGCGCAAGCCGCGCTGCGTTCCGCCGAGGCCGAACACGCGCCGCCGCTCGGACCCGCAATCGCCCGCCTGGGTCACCAGGTCGACGCCGTGATGCAGCGCAAGCCGCGCGAGAACGAGCTGTTTACCAAGCTGTCGTTTCTCAGCGCCGGGCCGCGCGTGGATTCGACGACAGCCGCGTTCTCCGCGGAGATCGAGTCCACGCTTCAGGACAAGGATCTCTACCGCATCTATCTCGCGTCGTTTGCGGGAGCGCTGCTGGTGCTCCTGCTCTACGCCGGCGCGCAGCTCGTGCAGAGCTACAAGCTGCTCAATGAAGCCAACGCCGCCCTGACGACGGCAAACGAAGGCCTCGAGCTGCGCGTGCAGGAGCGCACGCGCGAGCTGTCCCAGGCGATGAAGCGGCTGGAGGAGTCGCAGGCCATGCTGGTGCAGACCGAAAAGATGTCATCGCTCGGCCAGATGGTCGCGGGCGTCGCCCACGAAATCAACACTCCGCTCGCATACGTGAAGAACGGCCTGGAAACGGTCGATACCCAGCTCGCCCCGATCGCGGAGCTCGTCGCAGAAACCCAGAAGCTGCTCGGCATGCTGCGCGCGGGCAATGCGGGCCAGCAGGCGTTGAGCGCCCAGTTCGCGCTGGTATCCGCCAAAGTCAACGCGTTCACGGCAGAGGAGACCGCGACGGAGCTCACGAAGCTGGTCAAGGACGGTCAGCATGGCATCGCCCAGATCTCCGAGATCGTCTCGAATCTGAAGGATTTCGCGCGGCTCGACCGCAGCAAGGTGGACAAGTTCGTGGTCGCCGACGGCATCGAGAGCACGCTCGTGATCGCCAAGCACCTGCTTAAGTCGATCGATGTGAGGAAGAACTTCGGAAAAGTGCAGCCCATCACCTGCTCGCCGTCGCAGATCAATCAGGTGCTGCTCAATCTCATCACCAACGCCGCACAGGCGGTCGAAGGGAAGCCCGGACGGATCTCGATCACCACGCGCGCTCCGGACGCGGCGCACGTCGCCGTCGACGTCGAGGACAATGGCAAGGGGATTGCACCAGACGTACTGCCGAAAATATTCGATCCGTTCTTCACGACCAAGGACGTAGGCCAGGGAACAGGGCTGGGACTGTCGATCGCTTACAAGATCGTCGAAAGCCACGGCGGCAAGATCGAGGTGCGTTCGCAGGTCGGCACCGGCACGAAATTCACGATGACATTGCCGGTGCATCCGCCGGCCGTGGCGCCTGCGGTCTGAGTCGTTTCCGGGCGTCAATGCGTGGACCCTCTGCGCGCCCGATTCGCGCGGGAGGCCCTCAGTCGACGCGGATGTTCGCGAGCTTGATGACGTTCGCGTATTTTGCGATCTCGCGCTTGAGCAGCGCGGACAGCTCCTCGGGACTGCTGATGACCGGATCCAGGGCTTCGTTGGGCAGGAAGGCACGCACTTCGGGTGTATCGAATGCCTTGCGGAGCTCCGCGTTCACCCGGTCTACGATCCCGCGCGGCGTTCCTTTGGGGTAGAACATCGCGTACCAGTTGTCGGACTCGAATCCGGGGTAGATCGAATTCATCGTCGGCAGCTCGGGCAACGCCGACGAACGCTTCGGCGTCGTAACCGCAAGCGCTTTGGCCTTGCCGGATCTCAGGTGCGGCATGATCGAGGGCGCGGTGGCGAAGAGGTAATCCGCTTCTCCCGAAATCAATGCGAGCACCGCCGGCCCGCCTCCGCGGTAGGTCAGCACGGTCGACCTGACGCCCGCGATCTGATTGAACATTTCGGCGGTGAGATGGGCCGTGCTGCCGGCGGCGTTGCCCGCCGCGTTCATGCCTCCCGGCGCGCGCTTCGCCAGCGCCACCAGCTCCTTCACCGATCGCGCGGGAACGCTGGGATGCAGCGACAGCACGAGCGGCGTCGAGGAGATCCAGCTGACGGGCGCGAGGTCCTTCTGCACGTCGAATTTCACGCGATTTCCGAAAAGAGTGACGACCACCGAAAGGCTCGCCGAGGTGAAGAGCAGCGTGTAGCCGTCCGGCGGCGATTCCGCCACGAGCTGAGTCGCGATCAGGCCCGAAGCTCCGGTGCGGTTATCGATGATGAAATTCTGTCCCGTGCTTTTCTGAAAGGCGTTCGAGAGCAGACGAGCCTGGATATCGGTGCCGCCGCCCGGCGGAAACGGGACCATGATGCGTATCGGTTTCTCGGGCCACTGCTGAGCGGCGGCTGGCAGCGGATCGATGGCCCAGACGGCCGCGACCGACGCCAGCGCGCAAATTGCCTTGCTCATATGCTTCTCCTCGACACAAACTCGACGGCGCATTCTTGTGATCGTCCATGCTAGCACCTTTCCGCATCGTGGACTCAAGCCGGAGAGTGGTACTTCCTCACCACCCCGGAGCAAGCTGCTAGGCTATTCGCCCGCACGCCCGCGACGCTGGCGCGGCACCCGAGGAGAAACACCATGGCCAAGGTCAGGATGGAAACCAAGCTGGCGGCATCTCCGGAATTGTTGTGGAAGACGATCGGCGGCTTCAACGCACTGCCCGCGTGGCATCCGGGAGTGTCGAAGAGCGAGAGCACCGGTGAAACCAGGGGCTCGACGCGCACGCTCTCGCTCGTCGGCGGCGGCAGCATCGTCGAACGGCTCGAGGACGTGAGCCCGACGGAGCGCGTCTACCGCTACTCGATCGTGTCGGGCCCCCTGCCGGTCGCGGACTACGCTGCGGAAATCCGCGTGATCGACAACAAGGACGGCACCTCGACCGTCGAATGGTCGAGCCAGTTCGAGCCGAAAAACGTCGCCGAGCCCGACGCGATCAAAGCCATACAGGGCGTATATCAGGCGGGATTCGACAATCTGCGCAAAATGTTCGGCGGAAAATAATCCAATCGGCTGGGGAAACGACATTTGCCGACGGCCCGACGCCTGGTCCATATGATTCAACTGTAAGCGAACGAGCGCGCTCAACCCCATATCGCGCTTTACCGAGCTCGACTCGAGTTGACCGTCCATCGGAGCACCCAGGGGCGCGGGGGGACGGGAAGGCCCCTCGGATTCTCAGGAAGGGGCCCGCCCCCCCTCAACTACTCCCCGAAACCATCCTGCACGACTGCATCGATCAAGCTCGGGCCGCTACGCGCCATCGCCTCGCTGATCGCGGGCTTGATGTCGGCTGCATCGGCCACGCGCCGCGCCGGGACGCCGAGTGACTGGGCGAGACCTGGCCAATCGATCGCGGGATCCCGCAAGTCCATGCCGACGTGCTTTTCGGCTCCGCGCATGGAGCCCAGGCGCTCCTTGAGAATGCGGTAGCTGCGGTTGTTGCAGATCACGTACGTGACCGGCAGCCTGTAGTGGGCCGCAGTCCACAGGGCCTGTACGCTGTACATCGCGCTGCCGTCGCCGATCAGCGCGCACACCGGACGGTCGGGAAGCGCCACCGATACGCCGTTTGCCGCAGCGATGCCCCAGCCGATGCCCCCGCTCGCCATGCCGAAGTGCGCCCGCGCATGGCGCAACGCGCGCAAGCCATGGAGAGCCGCTGTGGTCGTGATGCCCTCGTCCACGACCACGGCGTCCTCCGGCAGCGCATCGGCGATTCGCAGCATCAGCGCGCGCGGATCGATCGGGCGCGCCGCGGCGGCTTTCTCCGCCTCGCCCGCGAGCGTGCGGCGCTTTGCGCTCCAGTTCGTAGCCGCGAGCCCGGCCACCCTGCGCCTTGCTTCTTCTGCGCGCGCCGTGCTGCGCAGCCGCCGCAGCGCCGGCACCAGCACCTTGAGCGTTTCCTTCACATTGGTATTCAACGCCATTTCGGCCGGGTAATTCTTGCCGAGCTCCCAGTCGCGCTCGGCAACCTGCAGCACCGCGATCCCTGGCGGCAGCGGATCGACGGGGCTGTAGACCGACATGCGCAGAACGTCGCCGCCGAGGAACAGCGCCGCGTCGTAGGGCTCGAGCACCTTGCGTACGTCGGGCTGGTTGCGCGAGAGGGGTCCCATGAAGCACGGGTGCTCGGACGCAAACTGCGCCGAGTGCGGCATCGTCTGCTGGAAGACGGGCGCGCCGAGCAATTCCGCCAGCTCGCCGGCGAGCTCCAGCGCGTCATACACCTGCAGCTCGTGCCCCGCTACAAGCACGGGATTGCGCGCTTCGAGCAATCGCTGCGCGAGGGCTTCGACCACCTCGTCGGCCGGACGCGTGCGCGTATCGACCCGGGTTGCTGCGCCGAGATCGAGGTCCGCTTCGCCGTCGAGCACGTCGCCCGGCAGGCTGATGAACACGGGACCTGCCGGCGGCGCGGTTGCGACTTTCGCGGCGCGGCGCACGATACGGGGCAGGTCTTCGACCCGCGTCACTTCGATTGCCCATTTCACGTGCGGCTGCGCGATCGGCACCAGCGGATCGTAGAGCAGCGGCTCGGTCAAGCCATGGCCCTGCTCCTGCTGCCCGGCGGTGATCACGATCGGCGCGCCGACGAACTTCGCGCTGTAGAGCGCCCCGACCGCGTTGCCCAGGCCAGGCGCGACGTGCACGTTGCAGGCACCTATCCGGCCGGAAGCGCGCGCGTAACCGTCGGCCATCGCCACGACGACTCCCTCCTGCAGGCCGAGCACGTAGTTGATCTCGTTCTGCCGGCCGAGCGCCTCCATGATCGCCAGCTCGGTGGTACCGGGATTTCCGAACAGATACCGGACGCCTTCGGTCGCGAGCAGGCGCAGGAACGCGGTACGCCCGTTGATCTTGCTCATGTAGCTGGTATTCCGAAATGTGACGGGACGATAGGTACACCATGGTAACGCATCGTCGCCGGGCGCGGACCTATCGTTTATCATCAGAGGCATGCCAACCGTGACCGCAATACTCACGCCGCACGTGAAGGACATCGGGGGATTCGACGTGCGACGCGTGCTGCCCGGCTTCCCTCACAAGATGGTGGGGCCGTTTATCTTCTTCGACCATATGGGCCCCGCGCGCTTTCCTCCCGGAAAAGGCGTGGACGTGCGGCCGCACCCGCACATCGGGCTCGCGACCGTGACCTATCTCTTCGACGGCGCCATCGTTCACCGCGACAGCCTGGGAAGGGTGCAGCGCATCGAGCCCGGCGACGTGAACTGGATGACGGCAGGTGCGGGCATCGTGCACTCGGAACGCACTGCTCCGCAGGACCGCCCGGCCGGACCGCGGCTGCACGGCATACAGACGTGGCTTGCGCTGCCCCTGAAATACGAGCAGATCGAAGCAAATTTCAGCCACTATTCCAAGGCAACGCTGCCGGTGATCTCCGGGCCTGGCGCGGAGCTGCGCGTCATCGCCGGCCATGCGTACGGAGCGCGCGCCCCGGCGGCGGTCTACTCCGACGTGCTGTACGTGGCGGCGGAAATGCAGCCGGGCGCCAAGATCGAGGTCCCGCCGGAGCATGAGGAACGGGGCGTCTACCTCGTGGAGGGCGACGTAAAACTCTCCGGCGCGCCGCTGGCGCCGCAGACCATGGCCGTGCTGCCCGAAGGAGGGACGTTCGTCATCGAGGCCGCCTCTTTCGCGCGGCTCATGCTGCTCGGCGGGGCGAAGATGGACGGTGACCGCCACATCTGGTGGAACTTCGTCGCGAGCTCGCGCGAGCTGATGGAAGCGGCCAAGCAGCGCTGGCGCGAAGGGCGCTTCCCCGCCGTGCCCGGTGAAACCGAGTTCATTCCCTTGCCTGGGGAATGATGCGGATCCGGAAGGGCGGGAGGTCGGGAAATCGGGAAGCCGAGAGAGAAGTCCCCGCTCTCCCGCCCTAACCCTCTCCCTCCACGCGACCTCGGGCCGTCAGAACAAAATCTGACATCCGGCGACTACTCATGTATAGTGCGCGCCAAGGTTTGCGTTTCGCGTCATCCGGTTAGCGTCCCAGCCTGTTCGCGGAGGAATCGTTCGGGCTTCGCCCGAACGTTCCTACATAAGGCGGTCATCAGGAAGGTATCTTCTGTTGGCTCCTATATAGGCAACCCGTCGCACCGTCAGGTGCGACAGGCTGCTCCCTCGAATTTTTCAACGTAATACGTCTGCCTGAACCGGTTTGGAAGGCTTTTGTGCCTTCCCGGGCCGATCTCGGGAGAATGTTATTAGTACCTTTGCAAATCTCGGCCTTTCGGCCGAGCTGCTCCGTGCTGTCGCAGAGCAGGGTTACACTGAGCCCACACCTATCCAGGCGCAAGCCATACCCGTTGTTCTTTCCGGCCGCGACCTGCTCGGCGCCGCGCAGACCGGCACGGGCAAGACCGCCGGCTTCGCTTTGCCCATGCTGCAGAAGCTCGCGGCGCGCGCCAATGCGAGCGCCTCGCCGGTGCGCCATCCGGTCAGGGCGCTGGTCCTGGTTCCCACCCGTGAGCTCGCGGCGCAGGTGCAGGAGAGCGTGCGCACCTACGGCAAACACGTCAAGCTGCGCTCGACCGTCATTTACGGCGGCGTCGGTTTCAATCCACAGGCCGACGAGGTGCGCCGGGGCGTCGACATCGTCGTCGCGACACCGGGCCGCCTCCTCGATCACGTCGAGCAGCGCACGATAGATCTGCGCCAGGTGGAAATCCTGGTCCTGGACGAGGCCGATCGTATGCTCGATATGGGCTTCATCCCGGCCATCCGCCGCATCCTTGCCCTGCTCCCCGCGAAGCGGCAGAACTTGTTGTTCTCGGCGACATTTCCGGACGAGATCCGCAAGCTGGCCGGTTCCTTCATGCGCGAACCGGTAACGGTCGAGGTCGCCCCGCGCAACCGACCGGTCGAGCTGATTTCGCAGGTCGCCTATCCGGTACACAAGGACCGCAAGCGCGAGCTGCTCGCGCACCTCGTGAAGACCAACAACTGGCGGCAGGTACTGGTGTTCACCAGGACCAAGCACGGCGCGAACCGCCTCGCCCAGCAGCTCGCGCGCGACGGTATAGAAGCCGATGCGATCCACGGCAACAAGAGCCAGGGCGCACGCACCCGGGCGTTGAAGCGCTTCAAGGACAACGAGCTGCAGGTGCTGGTTGCAACCGATATCGCGGCGCGCGGGCTCGATATCGAGGAGTTGCCGCACGTGGTGAACTATGATCTGTCGCACGTCGCCGAGGACTACGTGCACCGCATCGGCCGCACCGGCCGCGCGGGGGCTTCGGGCGAGGCAGTATCGCTGGTCTCAAGCGAGGACCGACCGCTGCTCGCCGCCATCGAGCGACTGATCGGCAGACGCGTCGAGCAGCGCGCCGTCGCGGGGTTCGAGGCGGGGGCGTCGCATGCACCGCAATCCCGCCACGAACCGCAACGGGGCCATCAACGGCAAGAGCACGGTCGGCAAAACAGCGCGCAAACGCGACATGGGCACAAGGGCAGCCTCAAGCCAGATGACCGACAAGGGCACCGGCACGAGCGGCAGCGCACCAGCGCCCACGGGCAGCCGCGGCCTGGGCAGGATCCTCGCGCAGTGCAAGTGCGGCACGAACATAGCGGCAACCACCTCCGGCAATCGAGGCCGGAGGAACGGCACGAGCCGCGCGCTCCTGTTCGCGGTCAGCACCACGGACCGCAGCCGCAACATGAGCGGTCGCCTCAAACCGTCCAGCAGCACGGGCAAAACGGCAACCGTGGGCAGGGACCGCGCTGCGAACTTCGGCAGGAACCGCGCGTTCCCGCCTATGGTCAGCGCCTCCCGGTACAGGACGTGGAGCAAGCGCGGCAGCTGCCTCAATCCTCAAAAGAGCGCGCACGCTCTCTGCTCCCAACGCTCCTCGGTCTCCTTGGCCGCAAACGCGGCTGAGGGCGCCATGCATGTCCGGTTTGTCCTTACGAAACGCGGACCCACCGGTCCGATTCCATCTCGTTCACGCGGAGTCTTGCGATACCCCCGCCCGGGGGTATCATTATTTTTATCGGCGACAGTGCGCACATTGAGGAGGCGGTTCGGGAAAATATCATGAAGCTCGACGACACCCGGCTCTCGCCTCCGCCCCAGCAGGTCACGCTCGACGTGCTGCTGGAGAAGTACGCCAAAGGCGACGAGAAGAGCATCGAGGACGTGCGCCGGCGCGTCGCGCGCGCGCTGGCCGCGGTCGAGAAGGATCCCGCGGCCTGGGAGCCCGTGTTCTACGAGGCGCTCGTGAGCGGGTTCATCCCCGGCGGACGCGTCAACTCCGCCGCCGGGACGCGACTCCAGGCTACGCTCATCAATTGCTTCGTCCAGCCCGTCGGGGATTCGGTCTCCGAAACGGTGGACGGCAAGCCGGGTATCTACGTCGCGTTGCAGGAGGCGGCCGAGACCATGCGCCGGGGCGGCGGCGTGGGCTACGACTTTTCCGCGATCCGGCCCAAGGGCGCGTGGGTGCGCGGCACCGAGAGCACGGCGAGCGGGCCGGTTTCGTACATGCGCGTCTTCGACAAGAGCTGCGAGACCGTGGAATCCGCAGGTTCGCGCCGCGGGGCGCAGATGGGCATCCTGCGCTGCGATCATCCGGACATCGAAGAGTTCATCCACGTCAAGGATCACGGTGATCTGAAGAACTTCAACGTGAGCGTCGCGGTGACCGACGAATTCATGCGAGCGGTCGAGTCCTCAGGCGAATGGGAGCTCGTGCACAAGCAGGCACCCGGCGCCGATTTCGAGGGCGAGCGGCGCCAGCGCGACGACGGACTGTGGGTCTATCGCAAGCTCGCGGCGCGTGATCTATGGCAGCAGGTCATGGAATCGACCTACGATCACGCCGAGCCCGGGGTATTCTTTCTCGACCGCGCGAACGCGGACAACAATCTTTCCTACGTCGAGCTGATCGAGGCGACGAATCCCTGCGGTGAGGAGATACTGCCCTCCTACGGCTGCTGCTGCCTGGGCTCGATCAACCTGACGCTCTTTATCCGCGATTCCTTCCGGCCTGCGGCGCGCTTCGACTTCGAGTCCTTCGGCAAGGTCGTGCGGCCCGCGGTACGGATGCTCGACAACGTGCTCGATGCGACCGTCTGGCCGCTCCCGCGGCAGGATGCTGAGGCGCGCGCGAAGCGCCGCGTGGGGCTGGGCTTCACCGGCCTGGGCGACGCGCTGATCATGCTGGGATTGCGCTACGACACCGAGGAAGCCCGGCGCATGGCGTCACGTGTCGCCGAAGCGATGCGTGACGCGGCCTATGCGGCCTCATCCGAACTCGCGCGCGAAAGGGGGCCCTTTCCGCTGTTCGATGCGGAGCGCTACCTGGCCGCTCCACGTTTCGCCTCGCGGCTGCCGGAGCGTTTGAAGGACGATATCCGCCGTCACGGCATCCGCAACAGCCATGTGCTGTCCGTCGCACCGACCGGCACGATCTCGCTGGCCTTCGCCGACAACGCGTCGAACGGCATCGAGCCGCCCTACGCCTGGACGTACCAGCGCAAGAAGCGCCTGCCCGACAGCTCGATGAAGACCTACGACGTCGAAGACCATGCCTGGCGCCTCTATCGCCACCGGGGCGGCGACGTGGAAAAGCTGCCGCCCCACTTCGTGACCGCGCTGGACATCTCAGCCCTCGACCACATGCGCATGGTGGCAGCGGTTGCGCCGTACGTGGATTCGGCGATCAGCAAGACGGTCAACGTGCCCGAGGACTACCCGTACCCGGACTTCAAGGACCTCTACCTCGAAGCATGGCACGCGGGACTCAAGGGGATCACGACCTACCGGCCGAACAGCGTGCTGGGGTCGGTGCTTTCGATGACGCCGGCGCCGCAGGCCGAGCAGCCGAACGACCTCGACACCAGCGCCGACCGCCGGATCCGGCTCGAAGCGACTCCGCAGCCCGCCCTCTCCAGCCTGCGCTGGCCGGGCCGCCCCAAGCTGGCGGCCGGCAATCCGTCCTGGACCTACATGGTGGAGTCGCCGTTCGGCCAGTTCGCGATCTTCGTCGGCCACGTCGAGCAGGGCGATCCGCACCCGTTCGAAGTCTGGGTGAACGGAGCGGAGCAGCCCAGGGGTCTGGGCGCGGTGGCGAAGACGCTCTCCATGGACATGCGCGCCCAGGACCGCGCCTGGCTGAGAATGAAGCTCGACATGCTGGCGCGTACGGCGGGCGACGATGCTTTCGATTGCCCCATGCCGCCCGACGGTGCGGCGCAACGCGTGCCGAGCCTGGTCGCAGCGTTCGCCCGCATCGTGCGCTATCGCGTGTGCGAGCTGGGCGCGCTCGCGGATGAGCACGGTCCGTCGCCGGTTCTCGACGCGCTATTCGCCAGAAAGGAACCGAAGACCGGTGCTGACGGCACGATGTCGTGGACTCTCGACGTGCACAATCCAAGAGCCGGTGACGACTTCGTGCTGATCCTGAAAGAATTGATGTTGCCCGGTGGACAGCGCCGGCCTTATTCCATCTGGATGGCGGGCGAGTATCCGCGAGCGCTCGACGGGCTCTGCAAACTGCTCTCGCTCGACATGCGCGTGATCGACCCGGCCTGGATCGCGATGAAGCTGCGCAAGCTCCTGAGCTATGCCGAGCCGCTCGGCGATTTCATGGCACGTGTGCCCGGCAGTCAGCGCCAGCAGCATTTCCCGAGCACGATGGCCTACGTTGCCCGGCTCGTCATCCACCGCTACGCCATGCTCGGTGTGCTCGACGAGCGCGGTTACCCGCTCAGCGAGATGGGCGTGCTGGAGATCCCCGAGGACGACCGCATCGCGGCACACACCCGACCCCACCGCGCGCTGATCGGAAAAAAATGTCCGGAATGCGGGAATGCGACGGTGATCCACAAGGACGGATGCGAGTTCTGCACGGCGTGCGGGGCAATCGGCGCGTGCGGATAAGATCGGTGACCAGTGATCGGTGAGCCGTGGTCGATGACTCATCTCTCGTCACCCGTCACTCGTCACTTCATCTTTTATCTTCGGGTGGTCCGATCCGCAGCGTGTGCGTTGCGAGATAGACCTCACGGAGAAAGGAAACGAGACCGCCGATCAGCATGATCATGGCGGCAATGAACAGGGCGCCGACCAGCCACTTGAGATTGGTGGCCAGCGGTTCAAGCGTTGTTTTGGATTCTCGAGGCTCCAGCAACGGAGGGCTGTTCTCCCCGTCACTTGCTGCCCTTCACCTCCTTACTACCCTTCGCGTCCTTATCAACCTTCGCGTCCTTACTACCCTTCACGTCCTTATCACCCTTCGCATCCTTAGTACCCTTGACGTCCTTGTCACCCTTCGCATCCTTATCCTCCGTCACCTCTTTGTCGAAGTGCACCAGCTCGCTCGCCACGACCCGCACCCGGCTCAGGCACGCTCCTTCCTCCACCAGAGTGAACCTGTCCAGCTCGCCCATCACGCACCGGTCGCCACCGACGACCTGCAAGCGGGCGATGTCCTTGCAGGCGATACCGCGGAACAGGATATCCCTGCTCTGACTATCACCCGGCTTGAGGGCGAAGAATCCGGCCGTCTGGCTGTCGTAGACGACTTCGTTCGCGCGATGGGCCGAAAACGTCGGCACGAAACTGGTGATGACGTACGGAAAGTTGTTCGTGAGCTGCAGTCCGAAACGACAACTATCAGTGCCGACTTCCGTTTTGCGCTCCAGGCGCAAAACCGCTTCGCCCGCCAGCTTGGGTCTTTCCTTGGCGGGCTCCTTGTCCTTGGCGGACGCCTTGTCTTTTGCGTCCAGGTAGCGCCAGGTGCCGTCATCCTTGAGCAGGACGCGGCGCCCGTCCGGACCGGTGACTTCAACGTCCGCGCGCGCAGCATGCAACAGCGCCATTCCCGCAACGAGAAAAACTCCACCAGCCTTCATCCAGCGATATCGTTTCATCTTGTCAGCCATGCTTGATCCCGGCGCGAAGTCTACCGCCATTTCAGGCATTCGCGCGAATTGATCGGTGTCGTTTACTCTCCCGAACTGGAAGCGCCCGGCCCGATGCTCGCTAGCACCTTGCCGATGAACTCGGCCTCCGTGGCGCGAACTCTTCCATGATGGGAAGGTAGACGCGTCCAGGTGCAGCGTCAATGCCCGCCCAGGAGCGGCATCGTTTTCGGTTTGCGCTCCCCTCACGGTAGAATCCGCCGGTGCCGAATTTGAACGAAAAGACCGTCGAGCGCGACCCCGTCGCGCAGTTCGCGAAATGGTTCGCCGCCGCGCAGGCGGCAGTCAGGCGGCATCCGAATGCGATGGCGCTCGCCACCGTGGGGGCCGGGGGACGCCCTTCGCTGCGCGTGGTTCTGATGAAAGGTTTCGACGCGGCGGGTTTCGTCTTCTACACCAACTACCGCAGCCGCAAGGCATGCGAGATTGCCCGGAGCGCGCGCGCGAGCCTGCTGTTCTACTGGGCGGTCCTCGAGCGACAGGTGCGCATCGAAGGCACGGTGGAAAAGGTTACGCGCCGGGACTCCGACAACTACTTCGCCACGCGTCCACGGGGCAGCCAGCTCGGCGCATGGGCCTCGCCTCAGAGCGAAGTGATGCCGGGCCGCGTGGCGCTCGAGCAGCGCTTCGCAGCAGCGGCCGCCAAATATGCGGGCAAGGTACCGCGCCCGCCGTACTGGGGCGGCTACCGCGTGGTGCCCGAAACGATGGAGTTCTGGCAGGGGCGGGCAGATCGCCTGCACGATCGGATTTGCTACCGTCGCGCGCGCAACGGTCGCTGGCGCATCGAGCGCCTGGCTCCCTAGGACGGAATGCGCGTCCTTGCCCTGCTGTTCGCCCGGATCGCGTTCCCGTTTGCGATTCTGGCCGCCGCGTTCGTCCTGGTGTTCTTCAGCGACGCGCTCCCACCCTCGCTCTCCGGGCTGAAAGTCTACGGCCCTTACATCATGTTCGCGGTCGGGGCGCCGCTCGCGATGGCCTTCAAGCGTGGGCGCGCGCTATTCGCCCTCGTCACGCTCGTCCTCGCGTACGTGGCCCAGCAAACGTGGCTGCAGCTTGGGATCGCAGAACCGGCAGGGCGCGCGGTCTACCTCGCGCTCACGGTGTTCGCCCCGCTTAATCTGGCGTTGTTCGCGATACTGCCCGAGCGCGGGATGTTCAACCAGCACGGTGCGTGGAGGCTGGGTGTGATCGTGTTCGAGGCTGCGATCACCGCCTGGGTGATTGCGGCCGGCCGTGCGGATATCACCGCGTGGGCCGGGCAGAAATTTCTCGATCCGGCCCCGTTCGGCATCGGCGCTATCCCGCAGATCGGCATCGCAGCGCTCGCCCTCGGGCTCCTCGTCTCGATCGCGATGGCGCTCATCTCGCGCTCGGCCATTACCGCGAGCTTTGCCGGAGCGATCGTGGGCTTTACTGTCGCCGCGCACGTGCCTACCGCCTCCTTGACCTTCTCGATCTTCATCGCGGCGGCCGAACTGATGGTGACGATTGCGATACTGCAGGACACGTTCCGGATGGCGTTCCGCGACGAGTTGACGGGGTTGCCGAGCCGGCGCGCCCTCAACGAGCGGCTTGCAACGTTGGGCCGCAAGTACACGATCGCCATGCTCGACGTGGATCACTTCAAGAATTTCAACGACACCTACGGCCATGACCTCGGCGACCAGGTCCTGAAAATGGTGGGCGCGCACATCGACGACGTCGGCGGCGGCGGCAAAGCCTACCGCTACGGCGGCGAGGAATTCACGGTGGTTTTCGCGCGGAAAAGCGCGGCCGAAGCGCTTCCCTATCTGGAAGCGCTGCGCAAGAACGTCGAATCGTACCGCCTTGCGTTGCGTGCGCCCGATCGACCCCGCAAGCCGAAAGGCAGGAAGCGACAGCCCGGAAGCTGGAAGGGCAAGGACGCGGTATCGGTCACGATCAGCATCGGGGTTGCCGAGCGCAGCGAACGGCTCGCCACGCCCACCTCCGTAATTCAGGAAGCAGACCGCGCGTTATACCGTGCGAAGGAAAACGGCCGCAACACCGTCAGCCGCTGATCGCGGAGAGCGCCACCAAATCGGGTGCAGCGGCGAGCTGACTGCAGCACACGGACGAGTCGTCGTTCCTGCCCGGACAGCGTTGAGCGCTCGTCATTTCTCCTGGTGACCGGATGGCGGCTTTCTCGCGCCGCATCCGGAACCGTTCCAACCATGCCGCCCCAACAAAACGGGGCCGCCACCGGCAGCCCCGTCGTCATGCGTGCTGTGCGCGCCGCTTACTTCAGATGGTTGCTGACGAGCTTCGTCATCTCGAACATCGAAACCTGCGACTTGCCACCGAACACCGCGCGCAGCTTGTCGTCGGAATTGATCATGCGTTTGTTGACCCGGTCCTGCAGGCCGTTGCGCTTGATGTATGCCCAGAGCTTCTTCGTGACCTCGGTGCGCGGCATGGGGCTGCCGCCGATCACCGCCGCAAGCGTCGAGCTCGGACTCATCGGCTTCATGAACGCCGCATTCGGCTTGCGTCCGCTCCTCTTCGCTGACTTTTTCGCCTTGCCCGCCTTTTTCTTCGCCTTGCCTTTCTTGCTCTTCGCCATATGGATCTCTCCCGGTGGATGCGCTGATTGAGCGCCTGTGGTTGGAAACGCCGTCTAAGGATGAATTCGGCGTGTAGAGAATGCCTATGTCTATTGAACCTTGCAAGCGTTTTTTGGCCGATACGATCGCGGCGCGCACGCTGCTGTCCGTCGGCGCTACATGGGAATCATCATACGCGGCGCAGCGCGACTGCGCCCCGGGGGCGCGCGCGGCGTTCGAGGCGGCGGCGCGCGGGGAACCCGGCCGGGCATGAAGTCAAGGACTTATCCGCCGAAGTTCAAGTCTGCGGCGACGTCCCCCGCGCGCGTCCCGCCGCTCCGTGCCACTCAAGGCGGCGCGGGACGTAATTGAAGACTCGCGTCGGGACTGCTGGAGGCGGGCTCGCACTGCGCCCGAGCATTGCGGGCCCTCGCCCACTGCCGGGAGAGTAGCGGGATGAAGCGTGATCCGGCAGACATGCCCCGGTGCACTTGCTACGCTCGCCGCTTCAGCCGTTCCAGGAAATGCTTGCGAAACTTCTGGACTTTGGGCGCGACGACCGCCTGGCAATAGGGCTGGCGGGGATTGCGCGCGAAATACTCCTGATGGTAGTCCTCTGCAACGTAGAACTCCGACGCAGGAACGACTTCGGTGACGATAGGCGCGTTCCACAACTTGGCGGCGGTGAGCCTTGCGATCACGCCCTCGGCAGCCGCTTTCTGCTCGGGGGTGTGGTAGAAAATCGCCGAGCGATATTGGGTCCCGAAATCGTTGCCCTGGTAGTTCAGCGTCGTCGGGTCGTGGATCACGAAGAACACCTCGAGCAGCTCGGTAAATGATAATGCCGACGGGTCGAAAGTAACGCGGACGACCTCGGCGTGACCGGTGTCGCCATTGCACACCTGTTGATATGTCGGGTTGCGCGTCTTTCCGCCCATGTAGCCGGATTCGACCGATTCCACCCCTTTCAAATCGTCGAACACGGCTTCCAGGCACCAGAAGCAGCCGCCCGCCAGGGTGGCGACTTCCTTGGTGCTGGAACTGCCCGGGGTGGCTGCGCTCATGATCGGCTCCTCCGAGCCACCCAGTTTATCCGAACCGCAGGCAGTGCGCTCTCGCGCGCCGCCGTTTTACGCTGCGCGTGGAACCGGTGCCACCGCTGTATTCTTGCGTCTTCCGCTTGTTGCGGCCGGGCGCCCGGGCTCTATCCCGGGCGGCGGGTTCAACCAGGGCCTGAACATCAACCGCTCGACGGGACCCAGCGCTCCATGCCGCTTGATAAGGCTCGCCAGGCGGGCAAGGAATTCAGCATAGCTCAACTCCGGAAACACCCATCCTCCGTGCCAGTGGCGGGCGAGCGGCTGGTATGCCGCGGCCACGTCGACCTCGCGCGCGAAACGACAGGACGTCAGCATCGCACGGCACGTGGCGGCAAAGCTCGCTCGTTTGCGCCCGCCGAAGCGGTCGAAGAGGCTGCGGAAGAAGTTGAAATAGGCCGAGTGGTCGCGCGCTGCCTCAGCGGCTAGTGCCCGCAACGATGGCTCGTCTGCACATTTCGCCAAGGTACGATAGAACACCGCCAACGAGGTTTCGGTGACGCAGCGCGCGAAGAATTCAAGGGCCAGACCCGGCGGTCCCACGCGCGCAGCGGTGCGCAAGCCGTAGGAATCACGGAACTCCTGATAGGCGGAGCTCCACTCGAATTCCGGCCACGTCGTTTCGATATAGTCCCTCAACAGCCGCCCGTGCTCTGCCCTGCCGGGCAACCATACGCGGTCCAGCCAAAGGCGAACGTCCGGGTGGCCTTCAGAAAGCCTCGTCAGTCGAGCCGTATCCAGTGGTGCCGTTGATTCAAGAAACGAAGCGATCGCCGCGCTGTAGAACATCATGCCGTTCAAACGAACCATGGCCCGTCTGCGCGCGCTCTCATCCGGCTTGCGTTGGCCCATCATCGTGACAGCATTGGTAGGTCGCATGTTACGTCCTCCCCCTTTTGACGGTTGTTGCGTCGGCACCCGATGCGCACGACGCAGGGCCATCTTCGGCCAGCAGTGCATGGCGGCAAAGCAAAAACCCTGCCGTGGCTGATGATTTGCCCGGCGGTCTCATTAGGTGATACCGTAATTTGAAAACGCCGGGGAGGAAAAATGGCTCAGACCGCCGCACTAGTGGAGGTGCTCAAGCGTGAGTTGAAGGTGCGGGGCGTCACTTACGCGCACGTGGCGCGCCGGCTCAACTTGAGCGAAGCCAGTGTCAAGCGCATGTTTTCCAAAAGGGATTTCACCCTGAAACGCCTCGATCAGATCTGTCAGTTGACCCAGGTGGAGTTTTCCGACTTGGCGCGCATTCTCGAACGGGAGGAAGACCTGATCTCCCAGCTCAGCTGGGAGCAGGAACAGGAAATCGTCTCGGACCGGAAGCTGTTTCTGGTGGCCGTGTGCGCCCTTAACCACGTGACCTTCGAGCAGATCGTCGCCGCCTACGATCTCTCCAGGGCCGAATGCATCCAGCTCCTCGCCCGCCTCGACCGGCTGGGGTTCATCCAATTACAGCCCAACAACCGTATAAAGCTTCTGGTATCGCACAATTTTTCCTGGCTGCCGGATGGACCGATACAGCGTTTTTTCAACCAGCAGGCGCACAGCGAGTACTTCCGTTCGCGCTTTGCCCGCCCGCACGAGTATATGGTGGTCGTGAACGGCATGCTGTCGCGGACTTCGAGCGCGGCGATCGTGTCGCGGCTGAAGCGCGTCGCGCGCGAGTTCTCCGAGCTCCACAGCGACGATAGCAGGCTGCCCCTGGCTGGGCGCTCGTCCATGAGCCTGCTGGTCGCCATACGCCACTGGGAGTTGCATGCGTTCGCCGAGTTGCGCAGGCGCAAGACCCCGCAACCCCGGATCCTCGGCCCCGCCGCCAAAGGCGGCGGCGTCCGGCGCCGACGCGATCCACGACTAGCGCCGCAGACCGCGGCCCAGGAAGGGAACTGAGATGAGAAATGCATACTTCGCTGTTGCGTTGCTGCTGGCAGGGGCACTGGCCGGCGCAGCCCACGCTCAGAACACGCCGGCTCCCAAGCCGACGGCAACCGCCAAGGCCACTTTCGCGGGCGGCTGCTTCTGGTGCATGGAGGAGGCGTACGACAAGGTCCCGGGTGTGGTTGCTACCGTTTCCGGCTACACGGGCGGGCAGGCCAAGAACCCCACCTACGAGCAGGTCTCGAGCGGGCGCACCGGGCACGCCGAAGCGGTGCAGGTCGAATACGACCCGGCTAAGGTAAGCTACGAAAAGCTGCTCGAAACGTTCTGGCGCAACATCGACCCTACCCAGAGAGACGCCCAGTTCTGCGATCACGGCTCGCAGTATCGCAGCGCCATCTTCTACCACGACGAGGAGCAGCGCCGTCTCGCCGAGGCATCCCGGGCCGCACTCGCAAAGAGCAAGCCGTTCAAGGGCGAAATCGTGACGCAGATCGTCAAGGCGGATGCCTTTTACCCGGCCGAGGACTACCACCAGGACTATCATCAGAAGAATCCGGCGCGCTATAAGTTTTACAAGACCGGTTGCGGGCGGGAAGCGCGGCTGCAGCAGCTCTGGGGCGGCAAGACAAACTGACCTGCGTATTCGCGTGGGGCTAAGCCCACTGCGGCCACGGAATCACACGGAAAAACCGCGGCAGTGAAGAGCTGACGGACAGGTAGCCTGTCTTGAAACTTCCGTGCCCTTCTGTGTGGTTCCGTGGCTGAATTGCTTTAGCTGGTTCAACGTGATGTTCGCCCCGCGCACGATTTTTCCAGCCCAGCCCGTTCCGGGTGATTGCAGGCGGCGAATTCGTCGGAGATGTGCCGTTTTCAGGCGATCGTCACGCGTGCGAACTTGCGCTTGCCGACCTGGATCAGGTACGTATGCCCCGCCGCCAGCAACAGGCCCTTGTCGGCGACCTTCTCTCCGTCGACCTTGACCCCGCCCTGTTCGACCAGCCGCCCCGCTTCGGAGGCGCTGCTCGTGAGCTGCGCCTGCTTCAGCACTTGGGCAATAGCCATGTCGGCTTCGCCGGAACGCCGAACCGTAACCGCAGGGATATCCGCCGGCGCCTCATGGTGCCTGAATCGAGCGTTGAAGTCGCTTGCTGCCTGCTCGGCGGCCGCACCGCCGTGGAATCGCGCCACGATTTCCGTGGCGAACTCGAATTTCACATCCCGTGGATTGCCGCCCTGCTCGACCGCCCGCTTCTTGGCTTCTATTTTCTGGGCGGGCTCGAACGACAGCAGCTCGAGGTAGCGCCACATGAGATCGTCCGAGACCGACATGAGCTTGCCGAAAATCTCGCCCGGCGACTCGTTGATGCCCACGTAATTGCCGAGCGACTTCGACATCTTGTTGACGCCGTCGGTGCCTTCGAGCAGCGGCATCGTCAGTATGTATTGCGGCTTCTGCCCGAAATGCTTCTGCACCTCGCGGCCCATGAGCAGATTGAACCTCTGGTCGGTGCCGCCGAGCTCCAGTTCGGCCTTGAGCGCAACCGAGTCGTACCCTTGCATCAGGGGATACAGGAACTCGTGGATCGCGATCGGCTGGTTGCCCTTGTAGCGCTTGGCGAAGTCGTCGCGCTCGAGCATGCGCGCCACCGTGTAGGTCGAAGCGAGCCGCACCATGTCCGCGGCGTCGAGCTTGCTCATCCACTCCGAGTTGAACCTCACCTCGGTAAGCGCACAGTCGAGTATCTTGAAAACCTGATCGGTGTAGGTCTTGGCGTATTGCGCTACTTCCTCGCGCGTGAGCGGCGGGCGCGTCACATTCTTGCCTGACGGATCGCCGATCATGCCGGTGAAGTCGCCGATCAGGAAAACGACGTGATGCCCCGCTTGCTGCAGTTGTCGCAGCTTGTTGATGAGCACCGTGTGCCCCAGATGCAGGTCCGGAGCCGTGGGATCGAACCCGGCCTTCACGCGCAACGGCCGGCCGGACTTCAGCCGCTCGACGAGTTCCTCTTCGATCAACAATTCGTCGGCTCCCCGTCGGAAAATCTCGAGTTGTTGTTCTACGGAGAGCATGCGCCGTGGACTCGCAATCAATATGCGAAATCTGCTTTCACGATTCGAAAAATGAACTTTGCGATCAGGGTTAATTCTGATAAGCTTTCCGCGCCCAAAAGACCTGAGAAATCATGCGCGAAAGCACGAGCGCGATTCTAGCGCAAAAGGGGTGGACACTCATCGCTCGTTCCGGCACGCGACGCACGGTCGCCGTGCTGGTCCTGCCGTTTCTCGGCGTCGTCGCCGCATTCGGCATAGCCCCCGATACCGTTACCGATACGGTGGCGCGCCAGCAGATCGTCGAGCAACTGGCGCTGCCGGATCTGACCCCGGTCGATTCTCCCGCCGCGGGATATTGGCGTGAGGAGCGCGTGCGCCGCGACGATACGCTCGGAGCACTGCTCGCCCGGCTCGGCGTGGACGATCCGGAAGCATTCCGGCAGCTGCGCGCCGAACGTTCGGCAAAAGCGATCTACCAGCTGGTTCCCGGCAGGACCATGCGCGCGCAAACGACCGCCGAGGGGAGGCTCGTCGCGCTGCGTTACCTGAGCGGCAATACGGTGTTTCGGATCGATCGCCGCGGCGAGTCGTTCAGCGTAAGCCAGCAGGCCGTCCAGCTCGAGCGGCGCGTTCAGATGAGTTCGGGGCAGATCCGCAGCTCCCTTTTTGCCGCAACGGATGCCGCCAATCTGGCCGACTCGGTCGCGACCCAGATCGCCGATATCTTCTCCACCGACATCGACTTCCACCGTGACTTGCGGCGCGGGGACCGCTTTACCGTCGTTTACGAGGCCTTCTACGACCAGGGTGAGCAGCTCAAGACCGGCCGCGTGCTCGCCGCCGAATTCATCAACAACTGGAAGATCTATCAGGCCGTCTATTTCCAGCACGCGGATGGCGAAGGCGGCTATTACACGGTTGAGGGCAAGAACATACGCAAGGCATTCCTGCGCTCCCCGCTGGAGTTCTCGCGGATCACTTCCGGCTTCAGCAGCGCGCGCTTCCATCCGGTGCTCCAGACGTGGCGCGCGCACCGGGGCATAGACTACGGGGCGCCGACAGGCGCCCGTGTGAAGGCGACCGGCGACGGCGTCGTGGAGTTCGCGGGACGGCAAGGGGGTTACGGCAATCTGGTCGTCCTCCGTCACCAGTCCCAGTACTCGACCTGGTACGGCCATCTCTCGGGCCTTGCCAAGGGCATCCGCAAGGGTGCACGTGTCGCACAGGGAGAGGTCATCGGATTTGTCGGGGCGACCGGGCTCGCTACGGGACCGCACTTGCACTACGAATTCCGCATCAACAACGTGCACCAGAATCCGCTGCGCGTGGTGCTGCCGTCGGCTCCTCCGATCACCACGGAGCAGCGCCCGACATTCGAGGCCGTCGCGGCAGCCTTTGCCCAGCAGTTGAAGCTCCTCCGCGGCACCAATCTCGCTCGTCTCGACTAGCAGCTTTCGCAGCGAACAGCAGGAAGTGCGGGGAACGGTAATATCGCGTCCCCATTTACTGTTCAGCGTTCACTAGAACCTATTTCATATATAGGCGCGTGATGCGTTGTGGCCAGGACGGACCGTATGCGAGGCGCACGGCGCAGGCCATATGTCGATATGGTCAAGCCGGGCAACGAAGCAGACGACCGTCCTGGCCACAACCCGAGAGGGACGGGGCGCTCTGGGCGCATCTCTTTGTCGGGAGCCCTCGCAATATCGACATATTGCTTCGGGCTCTCCTCCTCGACCTGCATCCCACATCGCCGCCGTCGCACACGTGCCTATATATGAAATAGGTTCTTATCACCGATACAGCAGGAAGGCTTCACGTTCCGCGCGCCACGCTTGCTCGTCGGGGCGCGCGAGGTCGTCGAGGTCGGATGCGACGGCAGCCGGATCATCGACCCACTTGCGCAACAGCTCGCCGCCGTTGATCAGATCGATGGCGCGGCGCTCGTATTCGTACTCGTACGCGAAATCGCGCCACAACCCGTAGTCAGGGCGAAGTCTCCGCAGCGCCTTGAAGGCGAGCGCGACCAGTCGCCAGGGGCGGAAGGCTCCATGATCATAGGCCGGGTCCTCGACGTGGATCTGAAGGCCGGAACACAGTCTGCCGGCGTGCTTGTGGAATACGGGCTCGAACCAGCAGGGCCGCAGCCGGCAACCGCGCATCCACTGGGGGGCGAGGCTGGCCATAGCCGAGAGCAGCGCGCGCGGTTCGACGTCCGGCGCCCCGAGGAGCTCCAGCGGCCGGGTCGTGCCCCGTCCCTCCGACAGAGTCGTCCCTTCGAGCATCACCGTTCCGGCATAGCAGCGCGCCATCCACAGATTGGGGGCATTGGGGCTCGTATTCACCCACGCGCGCTCGCCGAGCGGCCAGCCATACCCTGGAGCCGTGGCTGGCTCCCAGCCTTCCATGGTAACGACCTCGCAATCCAGGTCCAGGCGCAGCGTGCGCACGAACCATTTCGCGAGCTCGCCGACGGTAAGGCCGTGGCGCATCGGAAGCGGTCCAGCGCCGACGAAACTCTCCCAGCCGGGAAGGAGCCTCATCCCCTCCACCGGGCGGCCCGCCGGGTTGGGCCGGTCGAGAATCCAGACCTCCTTGTCGCGCGCTGCGGCCGCCTCCAGAACGTAACGCAGCGTCGTGACGAAGGTATACACCCGGCAGCCGAGGTCCTGCAGGTCGACCAGCAGCACGTCGAAGTTGTCCATCATGCCCTCGGTGGGACGACGGATTTCTCCGTACAAGCTGTATACCGGAATCCCGAGCGCGGGATCGGTGAAGTCCGGCGACTCGACCATGTTGTCCTGCTTGTCGCCGCGTAGCCCGTGCTGCGGACCGAAGGCTGCAACCACTGTCATGTCCTCGAGCGCCGCGAGCGCGTCCAATGAGTGCACGAGATCACGCGTCACCGACGCCGGGTGTGCGAGCAGTGCCACCCGCCGGCCGACCAGCGGCCTGCGCAGCACCGGATCCTCGAGCAGCCGGTCGATCCCGAATCTCATCTAGCCGACCATTCAAACCGATGCAGTGTCATCTCGAGGGGGATGGCGACGAGGATTGCGCCGCAGCTTGTGCTTGATCTAGCTCCAGTGCAAATGCGTCGGCATGGTGGAAATCCGGCTTGCCGGGCGGATGCCTGAGCGCCCAATACGACAGCAGGCCATCCTGACTCTCGACAACCGCCGACAGCGCGAGCGACAGCTGCAGTCCCTGGAGCACCGGCGACAGGCGATCGAGGCTTATCATTGCGTCGAGCTCCAGTTTCCCTGCGGCACGGCGCACCGCAATCCGTGGGTCGAGCTCGCGCGCAGTCGACTCGTCGGCGAGCGGCGCAGCGTCGCGATAGCGCCGGAACGCGTATGCCGCCCACTCGCCGGACGGTGAAAGATTGAATTCGTGGTACTCGGGCAATCCCTTGCGAGCGATGAAGATTTCACAGCAGGTATGCTGCCAGAGCCGATTGGCGATGCGCGGAATTCGCGGCGCCGGCACGCGCAGACGGTCGAGGTCCCCTTCGAAGACATAGGTAACGGCCAGCGCCCCGCCCGAGACGGCGCGCACGCGCGCACCCACGCTGCGCAGCGCGCCGCCCGGAGTATCAGAATGGCAGGTGAGCCTGACCGTGTGTGCCGCGTCGGCGGGCATCGATTTGACCCCTGTCAAAAGCGCTACGCTCTGAATCAATAAACGCGGTGAGACGAGGCGCTGTTGCGATTTGTCTCACGATGCAGGCTGCCTTCCGCGACAGAGCTTTTTCAGACAACAAAAAAGGCGGCCTGCGCCGCCTTTTTCCCGATTACGGTCTAGGCTACGCCGAGAAAGAGGACCCGCAGCCACAGGTCGACTTCGCGCTGGGATTCTTGATCACGAACTGTTCGCCTTGAGCGCCCTGCTGGTAATCGATCTCCGCACCCGTCAGATACTGCAGGCTCATAGGGTCGATCAATAGCGTCACGCCGCACCTTTCCATGCGCGTGTCCTCTTCGCTGATCTCTTCGTCGAAAGTGAAGCCGTACTGAAAGCCCGAGCAGCCGCCACCCTGGACGAACACCCTGAGCTTGAGGTTGGCGTTGCCTTCCTCGTCGATCAACTGCTTCACCTTGTTGGCGGCCGCCTCGGTGAAGATCAGCGGATCCGGTATTTTCTCCGTAACGGCATTCATCTCATGCTCCCGAAACAATCACTTTTCAAGCTGCCACAACCCGTTCGCCGCTATTCCGCGACGGCAGGCTTGAACTGCACCACCTTGTCCGATTTGCTGTCGTCCTGATAGACGAGCCTTCCCTGCAACACGGCGCCGAGCTGGATCTCGAGCTTCTTGTAGTATACATCGCCTGTGACATTCGCCTTGGACTGCAGTTCAATGTACTCGGCTGCGTGGACCGGGCCGACCACGGTGCCGTTGATGACCACATGCGAGACGCGGATCTCGCCTTCGATCTGGGCCTGCTCCGAGAGCACCAGGGTGCCGGACTTCCCGTCGCTCGCGACGACGCAGCCGCGCACATGCCCGTCCACCCGGAGACCGCCGGTAAAGGTGATGTTGCCTTCGATCGTGGTGCCGGTTCCGATCAGGCAGTCGATGCGGCTCTGCGGCTTGCTGTCGTTCTTGGCTCCAAACATGCGCCCCTCCCTCAGGAAACGCTCACTATCTGCGTTAGTTTAGGCGCATTGGCGCCGTTTTCAAAGACCCGCACCTGCATGGTTTTTACCACCGCTCCGGACGGCACTTTGAAGGTACCCTCGACCCGCTGGAAAAACTTGAAATTGACCTGATATTCCTTTGCGTTCCGGTTGGCGTCCGAGGGAAACATCATCACGAACTTGCGCTCGTTCTGCTCGACGTTCAGGACCAGTTGCACGTTGCCCTGGAACTCCTTGACGCGCTGCCCGGTCTGCACCAGCACCAGCCGATAGCGATATTCACCGGGCACGGATTCCGGCTGCACGCGCACGCGATTGATGCTGACCGCGGCCTCTTCCTTGGTGCCGGCCGGGATCAGTGACTGGAAGAACGCAAGATCCTCGCGCAGCGCCGCGTTCTCGTCGATCAACGACTTCATTTGTTTCGAAACGTCGCCGTAGGTCGCGCGTTCGATCTGGAGCTGCTGCTCCGCGGTCGCGACCTTCGAGCGTAATTCCGCGAGCTCCGCATCCCGCCGCTTGATCTCCTCGTTCAGCCCGGCCAGGGCCCGCGTGGCTTCGCCTTGCCGAAACCCCGCGAACGTCATGCCGAAATCGTAAGTTGCCCACCCCAGGCCCGCCACCAGCGCGCCGATTACGATGATTCCCAGCCACCGCCAATACCATGGCACATGCGGATGCACCGACACGCGCGGTGCCGAAATTCCGAACTTGCGCTGCAGGGCGCGCAGGAACTGATTCGCCATCAGGGCAGCAGAGCCAGCTGTTCGAGCCCCGTGGTTTCGGGAAGGCCGAACATGATATTCATGTTCTGCACCGCCTGGCCCGATGCGCCTTTCACCAGATTGTCGATCACCGAGAGCACGACAGCGGTATCGCCGCCGCGCGGCTGATGCACGGCGATACGGCAGACGTTCGCGCCGCGCACCGAGCGCGTGTCCGGGTGGCTGCCGGCGGGCATGACATCGACGAACGGCTCTCCTGCATAGCGGCTCTCATAGAGCGCCTGCAGGTCCGCCCTGGCCGTCAGCCGCGCATAGAGCGTTGCGTGTATGCCCCGGATCATCGGCGTCAGGTGCGGCACGAAAATGACGTCCACTGCCCGACCAGCCACCTGCGCGAGACCCTGAGCGATTTCCGGATGGTGACGGTGGCCCGTCACACCGTAGGCCTTGAAATTGTCCGATGCTTCCGCGAGCAGGGTGTGCACCTCGGCCCGCCGGCCCGCGCCCGAGACGCCGGACTTGGCGTCCGCAATCAAGTGGTCGAAATCCACGATTCCGGCTTGGAGAAGAGGCAGAAAGCCGAGTTGCACCGAGGTCGGATAACAACCGGGGTTCGCAACGACCCGCGCTTCCCGGATGCGTTCACGGTTCACCTCCGGGAGTCCATACACGGCCTCGGCCAAGAGCTCCGGGCACGAGTGCTTCCTGCCGTACCACTGCTCCCAGAGTGCCGCGTCCTTGATGCGAAAGTCGGCCGCTATGTCGATGATGCGCACGCCCGCGTCAACCAGCTGACGCGCCTGGTCCATCGCGACGCCATTGGGAGTTGCGAAAAATACGAGATCGCAGCGGTCGAGACCGGCACTCGACGGGTCCGTAAACTTGAGTGAGACGCTGCCGCGCAGGTTGGGAAACAGCGCGGCGACGCCCTGCCCGGCTTCCTGGCGCGAGGTAATCGCGGCGAGCTCGCAGTTCGGATGGCGGGCGAGCAGGCGCAGCAACTCCACTCCGGTGTAACCGGTGCCGCCGACGATGCCGACCTTGAGTTTTTCCTTGGACATGAGCGATATAGGGTCCAGAGACACCAAAGCCGCCCGCAGGCGGCCTGGCTGCGGATATTTCCCGGCGCGATCTAGCGCTTGGAGAACTGGTGGCGGCGTCGCGCCTTGTGCAATCCCACCTTCTTGCGTTCAACCTCGCGCGCGTCACGCGTTACCAGCCCCGCCTTCTTCAGCGCGGGCTTCAATCCGGCATCATGCTCGATCAGCGCGCGGGCAATGCCGTGGCGCACCGCACCGGCTTGACCGGATTCGCCGCCGCCGTCCACGTTGACGTAGATATCGAAGGTCGTGAGCGTATTGGTCAGCTGCAGCGGCTGGCGCACGATCATGCGGCCGGTTTCGCGCGAGAAAAACACGTCCACCGGCTTGCCGTTGACCGTGATTTCGCCCTTGCCCGGCTTCAGAAATACCCGGGCCACGGCGCTCTTGCGCCGGCCGGTGCCGTAGTTGTGCTGATGCGATTGCATCGCCATGTCAGATCTCCAGGGTCTTGGGCTGTTGAGCCGTGTGCGGATGGGTCGCTCCGGCGTATACCTTCATCTTCTTCAGCATCGCGTAGCCGAGCGGCCCCTTGGGAAGCATGCCCTTCACCGCGAGCTTGAGCACGCGATCGGGATGCCGCGCGTGCAGCTTGGCGAAACTGGTGCTGTAGATGCCGCCGGGATAGCCGCTGTGGCGGTAGTAAATCTTGTTCTCGGCCTTCCGGCCGGTGACGCGCAATTTGTCGACGTTGACGACGACGATATAATCACCGGTATCGACATGCGGTGTGAATTCGGGCTTGTGTTTGCCCCGCAGGCGCCGCGCGATCTCGGCCGCAAGCCTGCCGAGCACTTTGTGGGCGGCGTCCACGACGAACCACTCTTGCCTGACTTCGCCGGTTTTGGCGGAATAAGTGCGCATGACCTGTCGATTCGCGAAAAGGCCGAATTCTATTGGAAATCAGGCCTCTGTGTCAACCAAACGGCGCGCAGCAAGCAATGGAATGGGTGATCGGTAAGACCATAGGGGCGCTGCTCGTGCCACCGGGCATCCTGCTCATAGCGCTCCTGGGTTCCCTGGCGCTGACGTGGCGGCGCCCGTCCCTCGCGCGCGGCCTTCTTCTGCTGTCGGTTATCGCCTTGTACGCACTTTCTACTCAGTTCGTGGCGGACCAACTGCTCCTCCGCATGCTCGAGCCGGAAGCGCGCGATCCGACAAGTGACCGGAGCGGCCAGGCAATCGTGGTGCTCGGTGGCGGCATCGACTTCGACGCGCCCGAGTATGGCGGTGATACCGTGAACGGCGCAACGCTCGTGCGCCTGCGCTATGCCGCCCATCTCTACCGCGCGCTCCAAAGGCCGGTGCTGACCTCGGGTGGGTCCCACAAGGGCAGCCCCACCCCTGAGGCACGGGCGATGAAGCAGGTGTTACAGCACGAATTCCAGGTGCCGGTCCAATGGTCAGACGAGGCGTCGAGCAATACGCTGGAAAACGCCCGGGCGACCTTCAACTTGCTGAATGCGGCGGGCATCAGGCGAATCTATCTCGTCACTCACGCCTGGCACATGGCGCGGGCGCAGTTTGCATTCCAGAGCACCGGTATCACCGTGATTCCCGCACCGACTGCATATGCTTCGCGCACGCTGTCCTTGCTCTATTTCCTGCCGAATGGCCGAGCGCTCTTCCACAGCGGATTGTTCTTCCACGAGACGATTGGTCTCGGCTGGTATCATCTGAAGATCGCCATAGGACGGTGAGCGGTAAGCAATAAGCGGCAAGCAGTGCCTTCAACGTTCTTACCGCTGACTGCTCACTGCTCACTGCTCACCGAGGTATAGATGAAAGCACGCATCAAGTGGGTCGAGAACGTCGCGTTCGTCGGCGAATCGGAAAGCGGCCATGCATTCATGATGGACGGCGCGCCGGAGGGAGGCGGCCGCAATCTCGGGCCGCGCCCGATGGAAACGGTGCTGATCGGTACCGGCGGCTGCACGGCCTACGACGTCGTGCATATCCTGCGCAGAGGCCGCGCCCCGATCACTGACTGCGTGGTCGAGATAGCCGCCGAGCGCGCGGCGGAAGATCCGAAGGTTTTCACCACGATCCATTTCCATTTCGTGGTCACGGGCAAGGCGCTCAAGCGGGAGCAGGTAGAACGCGCCGTGCACCTCTCCGCGGAGAAATATTGCTCGGCGTCCATCATGCTCGGCAAGACCGCCGAAATCACTCACGACTTCGAGATTCGGGAAGCAGGAAGCTAACCGGCGGAATCCGGGCGCGGCCGTCGCCAGGCTAGATCCAGTACGCGGTCCCGGTCATTACTTTCGAGGCGAGGCGCATCGCGTCTTGCGCGGGGCGCGGCAATTCCATTGCGCCGTAGCGGAGCGCGGTGGTCGCGTGCCCTGCTTCGTCGACCTTCATCTGCTCCACCACCGCGCGGCTTTTCCGGTCCTCCGCCGGTAACCGCGTGAGATGGCGGTCGAGATGGGCCACGACCTGGCGCTCGGTTTCGGCGAGAAATCCGAGATTGACTCTATCGCCCAGCAGACCCGCTGCCGCCCCGATCGCAAACGATCCTGCATACCACAGGGGGTTGAGCAAGCTCTTGCGTCCACCGAGATCCTCGAGGCGGCGCTCGGTCCAGGCGAGGTGCTCCGTCTCCTCGCGCGCTGCCTTTTCGAGGGCCGACCTGGCATCCGGGTTGCGCGCAGTGAGCGACTGGCCCTGGTAGAGCGCCTGCGCGCAGATTTCTCCGGTGTGATTTACCCGCATCAACGCTGCCGCGTGGCCGCGTTGAGCTGCAGACAGCTCGTGCTCCGGCAGGTCTTCCCCGGGCACAGGGCGCTCCGAGCGCGCAGGTCCGAATACCGTGCGCAGGCCCCGGTCGAAGGCGACGATCAATTGATCGAGAGTTGGCAGCCGTTCATTGAACATGGCAAGGGTCTATTCGGTCACCATCCGCGTGCACTATGCGATGAGACTGGCCAGCGCGGCACCTGGATCGCCGGCTCGCATGAATGCCTCACCGACCAGGAAGCATTTTACGCCGTGTCGCAGCATGGAACGCACGTCCTCGGCTTCGAGTATTCCGCTCTCAGTGACTACGATGCGTCCGGCAGGGATAAGTTCGAGCAGCCCGAGAGTGGTCTCGAGCCGGGTTTCAAAGGTGCGCAGATTGCGGTTGTTGATTCCGATGAGCGGAGTCTCGAGCTCGAGCGCGTGCTCGAGCTCCCCGGCATCATGCACCTCGACCAGGACCGCCATGCCGAGCTCGCGCGCGACCCTCTCCAGCTCGAGCATGCGGCCGACCTCCAGCGCCGCTGCGATCAACAGGACGCAGTCCGCTCCCGCCGCCCGCGACTCATGAACCTGGTACGGGTCCAGGGTGAAATCCTTCCGCAGCACCGGGAGCCCGCACGCGGCTCGGGCCTGCTGGAGATGGATGAGCGCGCCCTGAAAAAACTGCTCGTCCGTCAGCACCGAAAGGCACGCCGCGCCGTGCCGCTCGTAGCTCGCGGCGATCGCGGCTGGGTCGAAATGTTCGCGCAGCACGCCTCTGCTGGGACTCGCCTTCTTGACCTCCGCAATAACGGCGGGCTTGCCGGCCGCCATGCTACTGCGAAGCGCGCCGACAAAGTCACGCGGCGGCGGTGCGCTCTTCGCCGCTTCCCGCAGGGCGACTAGAGGCCGCGCACGCCGTGCACGTGCAAGCTCCTGTCCCTTGACCTCCAGTATGCGCTGCAGGATGTCGGATCTGGCGTTCGTGTCCTCGCGGGCAGCGGCCCTAGTCTTCCCGGATCGAGCCCGGGACAAGCCTGGAGGCTTCATCGGCGTTTCTACGCTCCGCGGGTGAAAGCCACGAACTGATCGAGCTTTTTGCGCGCGGCGCCGCTTGCGATCACGGCCTGCGCCTTCTTGACGCCTTCGGCCACCGTTGGCGCAAGACCGGCGACGTAGATGCCGGCGCCGGCATTGAGAGCCACGATATCGCGCGGAGGGCCCGGCTCGTTGCCGAGCGCCGCGAGCACCATTGCCCTGGATTGCTCGACGCCATCGACCTTGATCGTGGAAGCGTCGTGGGTCCTCAGGCCGAAATCCTGCGGAGCGATGGTGTGCTCCTTGATCTTCCCGTCCCTGAGCTCCGCCACCATCGTCGGCCCGGAAATCGAGATCTCGTCGAGGCCCTCCAGTCCGTGCACGACCATCACGCGCCGGCTGCCAAGCTGCTGCAACACGCGAGCCTGTATACCGACGAGATCGGGATGAAATACCCCCATCAGCTCCTGCTTCGCCCCTGCGGGGTTCGTGAGCGGTCCCAGGATATTGAATATGGTCTTGACGGCGAGCTCCCGCCGCACCGGTGCGGCATGCTTCATCGCACCGTGGTGGTTGGGCGCGAACATGAAGCCTACGCCGACGTCCGCGATGCAGCTCGCGATCTGTTCCGGCTTCAGGCCGAGGTTCGCCCCCATCGCTTCGAGCACGTCGGCGCTGCCCGACTTGCTGGACACCGAACGGTTACCGTGCTTGGCGATGCGGGCGCCGGCCGCAGCGCAGACGAAGGTCGCTGCCGTCGAGATGTTGAACGTGTGGGCACCGTCGCCGCCCGTGCCGACGATATCGGTCAGGTTATCGGTGTCCTTCACCGGCACCTTGGTCGCAAATTCCCGCATGACCTCGGCCGCCGCGGCGATCTCGCCGATGGTCTCCTTCTTCACGCGCAGACCCGTGATGATGGCCCCGATCAATACCGGCGACACCTCTCCGCTCATGATGCTGCGCATGAGCGTGAGCATTTCCTCCCGGAAGATCTCGCGGTGCTCGATAACCCTGATCAACGCTTCCTGCGGCGTCATCGTGTCGCTCCCAGAAAGTTCTTGAGCAGCCGGTGACCATGCTCGGTCAGGATGGACTCGGGATGGAACTGAACGCCCTCGACCGGGGCGGATTTGTGTCGCACCCCCATGATCTCTCCGTCCTCGGTCCAGGCGCTCACTTCGAGACAGGCGGGCAGGCTGGCACGCTCGATTGCAAGGGAATGATAGCGCGTCGCCGTGAACGCGTCGGGCAGGTCGCGAAACACGCCGCGCCCGTCGTGATGTATGGCGGAAGTCTTGCCATGCATCAGCTGTCCGGCGTGGACGATACGTCCGCCGAACGCCTGGCCTATGCTCTGGTGTCCCAGGCATACGCCGAGGATGGGGATCCGGCCGGCAAAGCGCTCGATGAGCGGGACCGAGATGCCCGCTTCCTTCGGCGTGCACGGCCCGGGCGAGATCACGACGCGCGCCGGTTCGAGGCGGGAGATCTCGTCGAGCGTGATCTCGTCGTTGCGAACGACCCGCACATCCTCGCCGAGCTCGCCCAGGTACTGCACCAGGTTATAGGTGAACGAGTCGTAATTGTCGATCATCAGGAGCATGGGAAATCCTTCCGAGTGAGAGGTTCAGTTCATCCTGGTATCCAGTCCCGACTCGGCCATTTCCGCGGCGCGCAGCAGCGCCCGCGCCTTGCTCTGCGTTTCCTGCCATTCGGCCGCTGGCTGCGAATCCGCGACGATGCCTCCTCCCGCCTGCACGTAGAGCATGCCGTTCTTCACCACCGCGGTGCGCAGCGCGATCGCAACGTCCATGTTGCCGTGGAAGCCGAGATAGCCGACCGCTCCGGCGTAGACGCCGCGCTTCACCGGTTCGAGCTCGTCGATGATCTCCATCGCGCGCACCTTCGGCGCGCCGGATACGGTGCCGGCCGGGAACGTGGCCCGCAGCACATCGATTGCGCGCAATCCCGGGATCAGCGTTCCCTCCACGTTGGACACGATATGCATCACGTGGGAGTAGCGCTCGATCACCATCTGTTCCGTTACCTTGACGCTGCCGGTCCGCGCGACGCGGCCGACGTCGTTGCGCCCCAGATCCACAAGCATGATGTGCTCGGCGCGCTCCTTGTCGTCGGCGAGCAGTTCCTCGGCGAGGGCCGCGTCCTCCGCCGGGGTCGCGCCGCGCCGGCGCGTGCCGGCAATCGGCCGCACCGTCACGGTATCGCCTTCGAGGCGGGCCAGGATCTCGGGCGAAGCGCCCACGACGTGGAAATCGTCGAAATCGAAGTAGAACATGTACGGCGAAGGATTGATGGTGCGCAGTGCGCGGTACAGCGCAACCGGCGAGGCCCTGAACGGCTTGGACATGCGCTGCGAGGGAACGACCTGCATGACGTCGCCTTCGTGAACGTAGCGCTTCGCGCGCTCGACCGCAGCGTGATAGGCCGCTTCGCCGAATCCCGATACCGCCGGCTCCGACGGGACTGCGACGTCGCCAGGTATCGTCACCGGATCGCGCAGCCTGGCAAGCAATTCCTTGAGGCGCGCGCGCGCGGCCTGAAACGCACCGGGCTGGCTGGGCTCGGCATAGACCACCAGGGTGAGCTTGCCCGAAAGGTTGTCCACAATTGCGATCTCTTCCGACACCACGAGGAGTATGTCCGGATGGCCGAGCTCGTCCCGCTTGGCGGCATGCGCCAGTCGCCGTTCGATGTAGCGCACCGTGTCGTAGCCGAAGTAGCCGACGAGCCCGCCGCAGAAGCGCGGCAGCTGCGGATCCTGCACGACCTTGAAGCGCCCCAGATAGGCATCGACGAACGCGAGCGGGTCGGCGCTTTTCGTCTCCCCGACAGTGCGCCCGGCGCATATCTCCGCGCAGATCTTGCCCCGCACCTCGAGCCGTGTCTGGGCCGCCAGGCCGATGAACGAATAGCGGCCGAAGCGCTCGCCGCCCACCACCGATTCGAGCAGATAGGTGTAGGGGCGGTTGGCGAGCTTCAAATAGATGGAAAGCGGCGTGTCGAGGTCGGCGAAGGTCTCGAGCACAACCGGCACGCGGTTGTAGCCCGCGTGCGCGAGCTGTTCAAATTCGACTTCAGTCATTGGTCACTCCACCAGCCGAAAAACGGGAAAGAACGCGG
>DATFWO010000315.1:0-16327 GCA_035259205.1 Burkholderiales bacterium
GGCACGCGCCTTGTCGCGCCCAGAACCAAGAGCGTGTCGCCGAGGCAGAGAAGCGTGTAACCGTCCGGCGCCGATCTCGCGACGAGCTCCACGCCGATCGTGCCGCTGGCGCCCGGGCGGTTATCGACGATGGCATTCTGGCCCCAGGCTTCGGTCAGCATCTGGGCAACGGCGCGCGCCATCATGTCGCCGCCCGCACCTGGGGACGCCGCGACGACCAGCCGGATCGGGCGAGTCGGATAATCGGGCGGCTTCTCCTGCGCGATAGCTGCCCCGCAGTACCCGAGCGCGGCGCTCGCGAGCCAACACACCACGGTCCTGTTTACGCGGTCCATGGATTCTTGCTCCAGAGGACTGCACGACGCGTACGCACGTACGGTAAGTTTCCCATACCCAGCGGATCAGGTAGTGTGCGCCCTGGCGCGCCGACAAGGAAAGGAGGACACAACGTGTCCAGGAAAAACGAGATGTACCGGGCGCTGCTTCGGAAACCGACCGCCATCCTCGCGGCGAACATTTTCGACCCGTTGTCGGCGCGCATCGCCCAGATCGTCGGATACGAGCTTCTGGTGCTGTCCGGATCGGTCGGCAAGGCATCGAATCTCGCCGCTCCCGACCTCGTCATCTCCGCGCTGCCCGACGTGCAGGACCACGTTCGCCGGATTACCCGGACCACGGACATTCCGATCATGATCGACGCCGAGGATGGGTTCGGCAACGCGCTGAATATCTGGCGCTGTGTGCGCGAATTGGAGGCGGCCGGCGGGTCGGGCATCGAGATCGAGGACAACATTGTCCCGAGGCAGTTCGGGGTCGAGGATGCGGGCCTCAATCCGGTAGCGACCCAGGTCGGCAAGCTCAAGGCTGCCGTGGCCGCCCGCACCGATCCCACGACCGTGATCGTCGCGCGCACCGCAACGTGGCGCGCGGATCGCGAGAATGCCGTCGAGCGCATCAAGGCCTATGCGGCGACCGGCGCCGAGGCTTTCATGCTGACCGGTGTGAAGAGCAAAGCCGACATCACTGCCACGCATGAAGCGGCTCCAAACATGCCAATCACGATTCTTGCGCCTCCTGCCGGTGTCGCGGACGACGCGAGTTTCTGCTCGAAAATGAACGTCAAGATCATCATGCTGGGCAACCCTACCTACCTCGTCGCGGTGAAGGCCATCCATGACACCTTGAAGTTCCTCAGGGAGGGCGGCGACGCCGCCGAGCTGAAAGGAAAACAGGCCGATCCCGGGCTCGCCCGTCGGATCATCCGCATTGACGAGCTCGAGAGATGGCAGAGCGAATACCTGAAGTAGGTATCCTGCATTCGAGTTCATGACGTGAGCGCGTTCGAACCCGACAGCGCCTTCTTGAACCAGCAGCGAGAACAAGCCGGGCAAACACCATGGACGTCTGGTACCAGTGCGAAATACCGTATCCCCACGTGCCGCAGGATGTGCTGGATCGCGCGCAGTCGGTGCGCGCGAGCTTGCCCAACCGTTACTGCGATCCCAGGGTGGCCGCCGATCTGTTCGAGGAATGTATCGACGAATTCCTTCTGTGCGATGAGCGCGGCCTGAACGTCGTCGCCATCGAGCATCATGCCGGAATCAACTCCCTGCTTGCCGCGAATCCCATGCTGGTGGGGATACTCGCCCGCCAGACGAGGAAGGCGCGCATCCTGAGCCTCGGCACGCTCGTCACGCTGCGTCCGGATCCGGTGCGCATCGCCGAGGAATACGCCACGGCGGACGTGATCAGCCGCGGCCGGCTGGAGATCGGGTTCGTCAAGTCCGGCGGCAGCGAGAGCGCGTCGAGCAACGTGAGCATGGTGGACAACGGCGAGCGCTATTGGGAGGCGATCGATCTCATCTCCAAGGCGCTCACCTCGCACGAGGGGCCGTTCAGCTGGGAAGGCAAGCACTTCACCCATCGGCACGTGAATATCTGGCCGCCCGCTTTCCAGCGGCCGCTGCCGCGCATGTGGTCGGCCACCGGCGATGCATCCACGTCCGCGGACGTAGGCCGTCGCGGCATGGTGCACACGCTGGTACTGCGCGGCCCGGAAGGCACCCGTGCCGCGTTTGCGGCAAACCGCCGCGCGCGCGTGGAGGCCGGGCTACCGCCTTCGACGACCGAGCGCTTCGGCTATGCAGCGCTGGTGGCAGTGGGCGAAACGGAAGAGGAAGGCCTGCGCCTGGGCGAAAAGTTGCTGTGGTTTCTCAACACCAGCATGAAGTCGGCGCCGCAGTTCAACAAATTCCTGCCGGGCGCCGCGCCGCCTCACGCCGCGCCGATGATCTATCGCACGAAGCCCCGCGTCGGTACGAGTGACGAAATCCGACAGGCAGCGGGCAACCTGAGACCGTCGGTGGGCAACGCGGCCGGCCTGATGGGCATGACTCCCGAGAGAGCCAAGGCGCAGGGCATCCTGTTCGCCGGCACGCCCGACACCGTCTACCGACAGATCATGGATCTCTACGACTTCGTCGGCGGCTATGGGCATCTGGTGATGATCGGTCGCTCGGGTTTCATGACGCATGCGGAAACCGAAAAAAGCGTCAATCTCTTCGCGCGCGAAGTGCTGCCGCGCCTGAAGGCAATCGCCCCGGTGCAGGCGGGTTTCAACCAGCGGTAGCCGCGCGATCGCGGCGGAGACTGTCCTAAAAGACGGGCTCTCCGGCCGTCGTGGACTTGTGCATGAGCCGGCGCGCGTTCGGCGAGAACGCGTTCCTGTGATGCATGGTGCAGCGATTGTCCCAGACGAGGAGATCGCCGACCCGCCATTTGTGCTGCCACACGTACTTGTCCTGGCACGTGTGCGCCCAGAGCTCGTCAAGCAGCTTTTCGCTTTCCGGGACCGGCAGATCGAAGATGTAGGAGTTCAAGCGGCGGCCGAGGTACAGGCACTTCCGCTTCGTGACCGGGTGCGTGCGCACGATGGGGTGCTTCACGCCCGGTGCTTTCGACGGGTCCGTTACATCGGCGAACTCGGAGCGCCGCACGCCGGCGGAGTTGTGGACTTTCGAGTGGTTCGCATAGCGGCCGTTGACCTTCGCCGCCAGCCCGGCGGGCATCTCCTCGTACGCCCGGTACATGTTGAGGAACGCCGTTTCGCCGCCCTCCTCCGTCACCTCGATCGCGTGCAGCAGGCTCGCGGAAATCGGCGTCTCGGTGAATGAGCTGTCGGTATGCCAGAACGCTTCGCCGTCGCCCAGCGCGCCGATCGCCTTGCCCTTGGCATCGACGATGTTCGAGATGATGGCGACGTTGTCGGGCAACTCGTCCGGCAGATAGCTCTTGCGCGCCAGGCCCAGCAGCTGATTCGCCGCCTGCCCGGGCGGTCCGAACAATTCGCTCAGCCGGAGCAGATCCGCGAAGGAGAGCGATTGCCCGCGGAACAACAACACCAAGTTGTCTACGTAAGCGTTGAAGATGAATTCACGCTGCGCGGCGGAAATCTCTTTCGACAGATCGATGCCGGTAATCTCCGCTCCCAGCGCGCGGCCCGTCGGGCTCACGTCCATAACCTGAAACCTCCTCAACCGCTATTATCACACGCGTTAGACATCGTCATCGACTTAGCGAGGCCGCGCGATGCTGCGCCGGTGTCTATCAAGACAACGACGCTCGCCATGGCTCCATCGCGTCGGTAATTGTGCTATACAGATGGTTCTGCCGGGTTTCACTTGCCGTAACGGTGACGTGCGGCGTGCAAGAGGGGGCAAAGCTAAATCCGGCTCTAATATCTCGAATCCCCTTCAGCAACTTTTCGACCGAGGTGTCCATGAAAGTCGGCGAGGCGATTGCGCGTGCAATGAAGGCTGAGGGCATGCAGATTCTCTGCGGCTACCCGGTGAATCACCTGATCGAGTTCGCCGCCGCGGAGAATATCCGCCCGGTCATCGTACGCCAGGAGCGCATCGGCCTCCACATGGCGGACGCGATCTCCCGCGTCACGTCGGGTCGGAGCCTCGGCGCGTTCTGCATGCAGCACGGACCGGGCGCGGAGAACGCCTATGGCGGCGTGGCACAGTGCTACGGCGAGAGCATCCCGGTGCTCGTGGTGCCGCAGGGCTATCCACGGCGGATCGCGGGCGTGGAGCCCAATTTCTCCTCTGCCCTGCGGATGCGCGGCGTGGCGAAGTCCTCCGAGCACCTCATGGTGCCGAAGGAGACGCTGAACGTCGTGCGGCGGGCGTTCTCCAGGCTGCGCAATGGCCGCGGCGGGCCGTGCCTCATCGAAGTGCCCACGGACATCTGGCAGGAGGAGATCGGCGAGTTCACCTACACCCCGGTGGCGAAGGCGCGCACCGCGCCCGATCCTGCCGACGTGCGCAAGGCCGCCGCGGCGATCCTGGCGGCGAAGCGTCCCCTCATCTACGCGGGAACGGGTGTGCACTGGGCGGAAGCCTGGCCGCAGTTGAAGCAGTTCGCGGAGCTCCTGGGCGCGCCGGTCACGACAAGCCTCGGTGGCAAGTCGAGCTTTCCGGAGACCCATCCGCTTTCGCTCGGCTCCGGCGGCAACTCGGTGCCCCTGCAGGTTCACCATTTCGTGCAGAACGCCGATCTCGTCATCGGCGTCGGCTGCTCGTTCACCGAAACGAACTTCGGCATCAAGTTCCCCGAGGGCAAGAAGTTCGTGCACGCCACGCTGGATCCCGACCACCTCAACAAAGACGTGCGCGCGGAAGTCGCGCTCGTGGGCGACGCGCAGCTCGTGCTGCAGGCGCTGATCGGCGAGCTCGGCCAGACTATCAAGTCGCCACGCGACCCGTCCGCGGTCGTCGGCGAGATCGCGAAGTTGCGCGAGCAGTTCATGGTGCAGTGGAAGCCGCTCCTGACGAGCAACGACACGCCGCTCAATCCCTATCGAGTGATCTGGGAGCTGATGCACGCGGTCGATCGTGACAACTGCATCATCACTCACGACGCCGGGAGCCCGCGCGACCAGATCTCGCCCTTCTGGGTGTCCACCACACCGCTCTCCTATATCGGCTGGGGCAAGACGACGCAGCTCGGCTACGGGCTCGGCCTGGCGATGGGCGCGAAGCTCGCGAAGCCGGACAAGCTGTGCATCAACCTCTGGGGCGACGCGGCGATCGGCTTCACGGGCATGGACTTCGAGACGGCCGTGCGCGAGCGTATCCCGATCCTCTCGATCCTGCTCAACAACTACTCGATGGCGATCGAGCTCAAAGTGATGCCGGTATCCACCGAGAAGTATCGTTCGACCGACATCTCCGGCAACTACGCCGACATGGCGAAGGCTTTCGGCGGCTACGGCGAACGCGTGACGCAGCCGGGCGAGATCAAGGCGGCGATCCAGCGCGGCATCGAAGCAACGCAGAAGGGCAAGCCGGCGCTGCTGGAATTCATCACCAGCAAGGAAACCCGCGTGTCGAAGCTTTGAGCGCAATCCGACCCGTCAGGGAATACATAGCCCTCGTGTCACTCATGGGAGGAAACGAAACATGGATCTTGGTCTGAAGGGCAAATCGGTGCTGGTCACCGGCGGGAACCGCGGCGTAGGCCTCGCGATCGCCCTGGCTTTCGCGGGGGAAGGCGCGAACGTCGCCGTATGCGGCCGCGACAGGGCGGCACTCGCGGACGCGGAAGCGAAGATTGCGGCGAAGGGCGTGAAAGCGAAGGCCGTCGCCGTGGATCTCTTCACCGCCGCCGGGTGCACGGGCGCGGTGCAGGCGGCGGTCGACGCCTTCGGCGGGCTTGACGTGCTGGTCAACAACGCTTCGACCGCGGTGAGCGGCAACATCGAGACGCTCGATGACGACGGGCTGATGGAGCGGCTGCAGGGAAAGACGCTCGCCTACATGCGCTGCTGCCGCGCCGCTCTGCCGCACCTGAGAAAGTCGGGGCGCGGCCGCGTCATCTGCATCGGCGGCACCGCCGCGCGCAATGCCAGCGCCACCGCGCTGCCCAGCGCGCTGGGCAATTCGTCCATCATTGCCTTCGTCAATCAGTTCAGCAAGACGGTGGCGGCGCAGGGAATCACCGCGAACGTCATCCACCCACCCTTCACCAAGACCGACCGCTTTCCAGCGCGTCGCGCGGCCCGCGCGAAGCAGCTCGGCGTGAGCGAGGCAGAGGCGGAGGCGAGCTTCGTCAAGCAGTTCCCGATCGGCCGCATCGTCGAGCCATCGGACATCGCGCCGATGGTGCTCTTCCTCGCCTCGCCGCACGCATCGGCGATCACGGGCCAGAGCATCGCCATCGACGGCGGCGCGACGCCCGGCATCCATTACTAGATCAAACGGGAAGGATCCGCGTCAGGATTGATCTAGGTCAACCAGATCAACCACGTTCTCGTCTAGTTTGATTTGGTGACCATCGACTCCTACCGCTTCGTCGACTTCGCAACACGGCAGGTAATGAAGGCGTGGGCCGCGCGGGAGGAACCCGGCGTAATCCCCTTCATGCCACTCGCAAAACCGCTATACGAATGCACCGTGGCGCTTCTCACGACCGCCGGCGTGGCGCGCAACGACGACAAGCCTTTCGACCAGGACGGCGAGCGGCGTAACCCCTGGTGGGGCGACCCGGGCTTCCGCGCGATCCCCCTTGGCACGACGGAGAAGGACATCAGGCTGTATCACCTGCACATCGACCCGCGCTTCGGCGAGGCCGACCTCGACGTGGTGCTGCCAATGCGCCGGTTGGCCGAGCTTGCCGGCGAGGGCTTCGTCGGTCGCCCCGCGCCCACGCACTACTCCATCATGGGGTACATCCTCGAGCCAAAGGAACTGGTCGAGAAGACGGCGCCAGCCATCGTCGAGCACATGCACGCCGAGCACGTCGACGCAGTGGCGCTGGTGCCCGCCTGACCGTTCTGCTGCCGGTCCGTGGGACTGGTCCAGCGAGTCATCGAGGCGAGCGGTATTTCGACGGTGACGCTCTCGTGGATCCCCGACCTGACCCGCGCAGTCGGGGTGCCCCGGCTCGCGGGCCTCAGTTATCCGGTAAGCCGGCCGCTCGGACGGCCGCACGACCACGACGGCCAGCGCGCCGTGCTGCGCGCGACGCTGGCGCTGCTCGCGAGCGCCTCCGCGCCTGACAGCTACGTCGAGCTGCCGTTCGAGTGGCCGGAGTCACCCGCTCAGGCGCTCAACGCCTCCAAAGACCTGGCACCATCGCCCATCGTCGAGCTGCTACGGAAGAAACCCTGGCTGATACCCCGGCTTTACAGCGGTCGTGTGCCGCCTGGTGACCCTGAAGCCGCGATTACATCATCCTAGTAGCATGAATGCCACTGGGCTTTCTTGTCAGCAAATCTTACAAGCCAGCCCTTCTTCAAACACCTGGACGACCGGTTCTTTCGCTTCTTTCAATCCCTTTGACGCAAAGGCATGTACTTTGCTTGAACCTCTAACTGCGACGCTGTAAAGGGCGTTTTGTAAAGTTTTCCGACAAGAAGCCGGTCACAGATAGTCGCGCAAGCCCAAATGTTACCGGCCGAGTGTGGGACGGTTGGTGTCTTTGTCTTAATCGGGAATCAGAGATAAAGGAGAGACACATGAAACTGCTTTCGCATGTCGGAAGTATCGCAGTCCTGGTAGCCGGGTCGTTCTCATCCACCGTTTTTGCGCAAACCACGGCGAATGGACCGTACTACGCCACGCCGTCGTGGGATCAGACGCTGCCTGCGAGCACACGGTTCATCGTGCTGTCAAACATGAACAGCGATGCAGTGCTGGACCGTGAAACCGGGTTGGTCTGGGAAAAGTCGCCAAACACCGGTGCAGGTGCCGGAAACGATCCGATTGACTGGCACGCGGGAGGCTTCTTGTGCCTCAGGAAGAATGTGGGGGGCCGGACCGGCTGGAGGCTGCCTTCTATTCACGAATTGGCGAGCCTCTTTGACCCAAGCGCGGCATTTCCCCCGGCGACGTTGCCTCCGGGCCATCCGTTTATTAACGTCGAACAGGTTTACTGGTCAGCGACCACTATTGCCGACACCCCAGGGAGTGCGTGGATGGTAGGGTTCAATGGTCTTGGCGCAAACCTCAACGCCAAAACCGTCCCGCACTCGATTTGGTGCGTGCGTGGCGGCGGGGTTCTCGACAACTATTAAGGGGAAGACCGACCTATTAAACCAGCAGACACAAGGATCTGGAACGAGCGCGAGCAGACGGATCTGGGATCACTGCTCGCGCCCCATGCCGCGCTGCGTGCCGGTCGAGTAACACCACGAACGACTGCTTTCTGCAAACCCAACCGGCGGCTTAGGGTCGATACCGCGTGACGAGTGATGAACTGCGGAGCACCGCCTTTCCTTCCTCCTTCCTCCTTCCGCCTTGTCCTCAGTCCCGCGCCAGCGTCTTCTCCACGTCTTCCGCGGAAACCCTGATCGACACGCCGGCGCGCTCGTTCTGCAGCTGCATGGGAGAGCGTGAATCGAGCTCTCCCCAGCCGCGCTCGAGCGCCGCGGTGAAGTCCTCGTAGGCGAGGTCGGCGTGCTTCATCGGCACGCCGAGCTCCTGCGCGAGCTCGCGCGCGAGCGTCAAGTCCTTGTGCGCGAGGCGCAGCGCAAAAGCCGCCGGTTCGTACTTGCCCTGCAGGTACTGGTCGCCGATGCGGTCGAAGGTGCGGGCACGCCCGGTTGAGCCTTGGCGGATGGCGTGCCACAGGGACAGCGGCTCGACGCCGGCCTTGACGCCCAGGGTGAAGATCTCGGCGATTGCCATCCTGGTGGTGAAGCTCGCGCAGTTGTGCGCGAGCTTGGCCGAATTGCCGGCGCCGACCGGGCCCACGTACATCACCTGGTCCCCGATGGCGTCGAGCAGCGCCTTGTGGCGGTTGAACGCGCCCTCGTCCCCGCCGACGTAGATCGCGAGCTTGCCGCTCCTCGCGCCGCGCGGGCCGCCGCTCACGGGAGCGTCCAGGAGCTGGATGCCCTTCTCCGCGAAGCGCGCCGCGATCTTGCGCACCACGGTGGGAGAGTTCGTGGTGAGATCGAACCAGGCTGCGCCCGATCGCATCGAGGAGAGCAAGCCGCCTTCGCCCGCGCCCACTTCCTGCATCTCCTTTGGCCCGGGCAGGGACGTGAACACCACATCCGCGGCGCGCCCTACGTCGGCCACCGTTTCGGCCCACGCCGCTCCGGCCGTGACGAGCGGCTTCCCGCACTCGGGCCGGACGTCGTAGACCACGACGTCGTGACCCGCCTTGCGCAAGTTGAGCGCCATTCCACTGCCCATGAGACCCAGGCCTATGAATCCGACTTTCATGATTTCGTTTTCTCCACCGGTCAGACGATTCGTTGCACGCGTCGAGTGTATGGCAGCAGCGCGATGAGGTCGAGCGTCTTCACTGCCGAACGACGCGATAGCGTAAAATCACGGCACTCCTTTCCGCCGCAACGACCGTCGAGGATCGCGCTGCCGCCGATTTACCTGCTCACGCTGATTACGGTGCTGAACCACATCAGCTACCTGGGCAGCCGCATCCTGCTTTCCCTCTACGCGATCGAGCTCGGCGCCCGCCCGTTCACGATCGGCATACTGGTCGCGCTCTATTCCGCGATGCCGCTCCTTCTCTCGGTCTATGCCGGACGTCTGTCGGACCGGATCGGCCACCGCCTGCCCATGCTCACGGGCTCGATCGTGGCGGCGTTCGGAATGTGGCTGCCGTGGGCCCTGCCGGGCGAGATGGCGCTGTACGTTTCCGCGACCCTGATCGGCGCCGGCTTCTGCTTTTTCAACATCGCCATGCAGGCGCTGGTCGGGCTGATCAGCTCACCGAATACGCGCGCCCACAACTTCAGCATGCTGACCATGGGTTACGCCCTGTCCAGCCTGATCGGTCCGCTGGTGGTCGGCTATTCCGTCGAGTACGCGGGTCATCCGAAAACCTACCTTGTGCTGGCGGCGATCACTTTGGTCCCGATCACGCTGTTTTCCATCAAGCGGCTCATCCCGGTCGCGCCGATCGTGGCGGGTCTCCATGGCGAGCGCAGCTTCATGGACCTGGTGCGCATGCCGCGACTGCGCGCCATGTTCATCGCCAGCGGGGTCTGTGTCACGGGCTGGGACCTCTTCACCTTCTACATGCCGATCTACGGGCGTTCGATTTCTCTTTCCGCGTCCACCATCGGCGAGATCATCGCCATGTTCGGGGTCGCCAGCTTCGTCGCGCGCTTCGCCATGCCTGCCGCAACGCGGCGGTTTCGCGAGGAACAGCTGCTCGCCGCTTCCCTCTATCTGGCGGCAGCCACCTTCGCGCTCTACCCGTTCGTGGAGAACGTCCCCGGGCTCATGCTGCTCGCATTTACGATGGGCCTGGGCCTTGGCTGCGGGCAGCCTCTCACCATGCTGCTCACCTATGCCCGCTCGCCCGAAGGACGCGCCGGGGAGGCGAACGGGCTGCGCCAGATGGCGAACAACGTGACCCACATATTCGTGCCTCTGTTCTTCGGCGCGATCGGCTCCGCATTCGGGCTGATGCCGGTGTTCTGGACCAACACCGTATTCCTGGCCACGGGCGGGTGGTTCAGCAGGCGCTAGAGGCTATCTCAAGAATCTCCCTGACCCTCGATCCCTCTCCCAAAGGGAGAGGGAAGTGTTCCCTTCTCCCTCCGGGAGAAGGGCTAGGGATGAGGGACGACCTCTGCAGGAAGTTTTTTAGATAGCCGCAGATAAATGCGGATGACAGCGGTTGGCACACTCGTCACCGGCCACTCGTCACGCCATTGGAAGCGTGCGGAACGTGAAACACGTCCGCCCAGTCCGGGTGCTTGCGCCGCTGATCGTCGACGTAGGTGCACGAAGCGTAAATCTTCACGCCTTCCTTGCGCGCATCTTCCACCATGCGCGTCACCAGCGCGAGCGGCGCTCCCGTGCCCTTCAGCGTGTCCGACCATTCGGTGCGGTCCGCGATGATGAGGCCCGGCCGCTCGTGCCTGTAGTTGAGACGGGCAATCCCGTGGACGCCCGGGATCGTCGCCACGTAGGTTCCGCGCGTCTTGTAGTCCTGCCGCTGAATGTTTATGGGGTCCATGCTTACTGACCCTCGTGCAAATGCGTGACAGGCATTTGCACCTGAACACTCCCCTCTCCTTCGGGAGAGGGGTTGGGGGTGAGGGAATGAGTGGCGTCAGTCATTTCTACGACGCTCATTAAACGAAAGGCGTGATGGGTGACGGGTGATGAGTGATGCGCCGTCACCCGTCAGTCGTCACCCATCGTCCGTCACATGTACCTCCCGCCGCCGCACAGGATGCGGTCACCGGTCACGTACGACGACTGTTCCGACGCGAGAAAGACCGCCACGTTCGCGACCTCCTGCGGCTTGCCGGCGCGCTTCAAGGGTATCGCCGCAAGATCCGCCTCGGAGTACCCGCTATGTCCCCCATACCACTCCGGGTTCGCGCGGACGTTCTCGATGGTCATCAGCGCGATGAGATTCGCCCGCACGTTGTAGGGGCCGAGCTCCAGTGCGAGCGCCTTGATGAGACCGAACAGACCGTGCTTGGACGAGATCACGTGCGCACGTTGCGACTGCGACGTGACGGAGGCCTGGCCGCCTAGTGCGACGATGCTCCCGGTCCTGCGCTTCATCATCTGGGGCACCACGGCCTTGGCGAGATAGAAGAGCGAGTTGAGGTTGACAGCGAATGTCTTGTCCCACTCCTCATAGCTGATCTGCCAGAAGTCCTGGTGCGCGCGCCGGCCGGTGCAGTGCATGAGCACGTCGATCTGACCGAAGCGGTCGTTTCCCTGCTGCACCAGACGCTCGACCTGCTCGTGGTCGCTGACATCGGCCAGGAGCGGCAGCACTTTTGCGCCGAGCTTCTCGCAATCGCGCGCCACCTGATCGAGCTCGGCCTTCTTTTCCCGCGCAACGAGTATCAGGTCGGCGCCCTCGCGCGCGAAAGCGAGCGCAATGGCCTTGCCGTTGTTGCGGCCGGCGCCGGCGACCAACGCGGTCTTGCCTTGTAGTTGCCCCATCGCTTCCTCCATGATTGCTTGCGATTTCCCGACTTTCGCGCTCCCGCTCTCGCGACTTCCGCTCTCCCGGATTACGCCGTGATGTTACGATGACAGAGCTTACCTCATCCCACTTTCGTTCCGCAGTACATCACTCGAAAGGAGTAATCCGATGGCAGTCGATCTGGAGCAGGAACTGAAACGCACTACCGCGCTGCGCGGCTTCCGCTTTGGCCTGCACGATTTCGTGGCGCAGCTCAAGGGCGCCGACGCGCTGAAGAAGCACAACGACGCGACCGAGGCCAACTACCTGAAGAAGGGCCTGCTCGACCGCAAGACCAAGGAGCTGGTGATCATCGCGACGTGCGTCGCGCTCAAGGACTCGGCAGCCCACCTGCAGTGCCACATGCACGCCGCGAAGAACGCCGGCGTAACGCCTGACGAGATACTCGAAGTGATCGAGCTGATCGGCGGATGGATGGGCAACGTCGCGAAGATCAACGGCCTCGAAGCGTGGCGGGCCACCTTCAGGCCGGACATACCGTCGATCGATCGGGTGGTGGAGCTCCGTTAGCGCGTCAGTCCCTGGGCGTGGCGGGCAAGAGTGTCCACAAAGTGGATCGTAGTTCGGGCATTGGTCTTATGCCAAAGGTCTAGTTGACCCCTCTGCCGGTGCGGCATATAAAGAAATGATTTCGTCATTTCCCCTGTCCACGTTCCCAAGCAAGGAGATCCCATGAATCTGCGCCTCGTAGTTGCGGGGGCCGCTGCGCTGCTGGTTGCGCCGGCGACCTGGGCCGCGCCCATTTTTACAACATTCGAAGCGGCAGGAGCCAACGCTGCCGCGATCACACCTGCCCGAGACGACTTTCGAACGGCGGTAGGCGGCGGCACCGTCGCCGGTGCCAATGGCTCTTTCGGCGGCCTGCGCCGTGAGATCAACTGGGACGGCGTCGGCGCCGCGGCATCGGATCCGAACCCGTTCCCCGGAAATACCTTCCAGGTGCGCGGCTCCCTGTTCACCACACCGGGAACCGGCTTCCTCGTAAGCGCCAACGCGGGCGGAGCTACACCCCCGCTGTTCGGTTTTCCGAACGATTTTCAGGCGTTCAGCCCGCAGAAGCTCTTCACGGCAGTCAACAGCAACATCACCGATGTGACGTTCGTTGTGCCGGGGACTAATACTACCGCCGCGACCAATTCCTTCGCCGCCGTCTTCGTCGATGTCGAAGTGGCCAACCTGACCAGGATGGAGTTCTTCGATGCGAGCAATGCGCTGATCTATTCGCGCGACGTTCTGGTCGGAGGCAACCAGGGATTGAGCTTCCTGGGTGCTATCGCCGACGTTGGCGGAAGCATCAGCCGGGTCCGGATCACCTCGGGGCTCAATACGATAGTGGCCAACGGCCAGCTCGGCAATCCGAACGACGACGTCGTCGTGATGGACGACTTCCTCTTCGGCGAACCGACAGCGACCGCGCCGGAGCCGACCAGCCTGGCGCTGGTCGGGCTCGGCTTGCTCTGCGGCCTGACGCGGTTTCGTCGCCGGCAAACTTGATCCGGGAGATCGTATCGTCATGCCGGTGAAAACCGGCGTCCAGTAAACTTCCTGGACTCCGGCTTTTCGCCGGCACCGCAAACGCTCTCGAGCTGAGACGCTTTATCTGCGACGCCTCAGCTGAGACGGTTTATTACCTGCGGCGCCTTACCTGCGACGTCTTACTGCATCGCCCCAGGAAACGTCAGTGGGCGGCGATCGGGCCGCGGTTCGGGTACCGGAAACCTGTCACCCGGAGCGCGCTCGAGACCGCTGCGAGTCGTGGTACTGCTCTGCGAGCTTCCCGTAGAAGGAATCGCCGCGCTTCCGGTCAGCGGGGAAAGCACCGAATTGTTCACGCCGTTGGGAGTCACGGCATTGTCGATCGCTCCGGTGCCGGGTCCTGGAGTACTGATCGTACTGCCCGTCGTGGTGCCGCCACTCCCCACTGTACCAGTAGTAGTGGTAGAGGAAGTGCCGGTAGTCGAGGGAGTAGTCCCCAGCAGACCGGTAGTATTGCCGCCGCCTGCAGGCGCGGTGCCGATGCCGGCTGTGGGGCCGCCGCCGCCCGCGGGTCCACTGCCGATTGCCGCGCTCGGATTGCCGCCGCCCGGACCCGAGCTGCCGATCGCTGCAGTTGGGCCACCGCCGCCCGCTCCCGAATTGCCGATCCCGGCAGTGGACGCGCCAACTCCTGCTGACGTGCTGCCGGTTGCAGCACCGGAACCGCTCATGCTGCCGGACGCCGCGCTGGAAATACCGCCGCCGCGGTCGCCACCTGCTGCCCTGCCGCTAGCGGCAATTGCAACGCCCGACAAACTCAGGCCTGCGATTACGGGCGCCATTATCAACACTGATTTCAACATGGGAATCTCCTTTCCATGGCCTAATGTAGATCGACATCGATGCGCTCCCTTTGTTCTTCTCACATGGATCGCAGAGAAAATCTCGCGTGACGCGTTGTAGTGCTTGCTACGTCGCGGACACGCCGTTGCAGATAAGGCGTCGCAGAGCCGGTGAAAACCGGCATCCCGTAGTCCTTCCTGGATTCCGGCTTTCCGCCGGAATGACGCGCTTTGCCGGTTTTGATGCGCTTCAACTGGGACGCTCTTTCTGCGACGCTTTACCTGAGACGCATTATCTGGGACGCTGTAACCGTAAGCCGTCACCCGTCGCTGATTTCCAGAGAGCCCCATCATGGCCGACATCACTCTTTACAAGACCCATACGGCGCTGCTCATCGCCGACTTCTACGCCGAGCAGATGAGCAAGCTGCCGCACGCCGTCAGTCGCAAGTGCCTGGAGAAGACCCTGGCGCTACGGCAGGCCGCGCGCGCGGCGGGCATGCTGGTGTGCTACTCCGCGACCGTGTTCCGGCCGGGCTACGTCGAGGTGAGCGAGCGCAACAAGTCCTTCAGCGAGCGCAAGCGCACGGGCGGGCCCGCCATCGCCGATCCATTGAAAGTCATCCATCCGCAGATGCAGCCCGGCGAAGGCGAACCCGTATGCGGGAAGCATCGCGTGAACGCGATGTTCGGCACCGACCTGCAGATGATACTGGGTGCGCGCAATGTCGATACCTTGATCCTGCTGGGCTACGCGACGAGCGGCGTCGTGCTTTCGACGACCCGCTACGCCGCCGACGCCGACTACCGCCTCTACATCGTCGAGGATTGCTGCGCCGACAACGATCCGGCGGTGCACGACTTCCTGTGCGCGAAGATTTTTCCGCGGCAGGCGGATGTCGTGCAGTCCGCGGATGTCATCAAGGCGATGGCGCGTGAGTAGCGTCTCAGGTACTGCGTCTCAGATAGGGCGTCCCAGATACTGCGTCTCAGCTACGGCGTGCTTGCCTGTTATTTTTGGGACGCTGCACCTGGGACGCCTTATCTGGGACGCCTTATCTGGGACGCTTGGTCTGGGACGCTTGATCTGGGACGGTTCACCTGGGACGGTCCACCTGGGACGCTTCATCTGGGACACTTCACCTGGGACGCTTCATCCGAGAACGTTTCATCTGGGACGGTTCACCTGGGACGCCTCATCAAGAGTGCTCAGTTCTGCGGAATCCCGACGTCCTTCACCAGCTTGGCCCATTTGGCGCGCTCGGCGCGCATGAACTCCGCGAACTTCTCGGCTGTCAGCGGGGTGACCTGGAAACCCTGATCGACGAGCCGCTTGCGCGTGTCCGCTCGGGCGAGCGCGGCGGCGAGGCCGGCGCGAATTCGGGCGAGCGCCGCCTTCGGCACTCCGCCCGGCGTGCACAGGCCCTGCCAGGAGATGACCTCGAAGCCCGGCATGCCCGACTCGGCGATGGTCGGCACGTCCGGCAGATCCGGATTGCGCGTGAGCGACGTGACACCGAGCGCGCGGACCTTGCCTGTGCGGCTTGCTCCGAGCAGCGACGGCACGGTGGAAAACATCGCCTGGATCTGGCCCGCGATCAGGTCCACCAGCGCCGCCCCGACCCCGCGGTACGGGACGTGCATGACGTCGATGTGGGCTCTCATCTTGAACAGCTCCATCGACAGCTGCGGCGAGGTCCCGACGCCGGCCGACCCGTAATTGAGCTTGCCGGGCTGGGATTTCGCGAGCGCGATGAATTCGGGGACGGTCGCCGCCGGGACCGAAGGATTGACGGAGAGCGCGTTGGGGTTGCTGCCGATGAGACCGATCGGCGCAAAATCGCGCTCGGGATCGTAGCCGAGCTTCCGGTAGAGCGCGGGGCTCACTGCGAGCGAAGCGATATTGCAGGCGAAAAGCGTGTACCCGTCCGGAGTCGCGTGCGCGGCGACATCCGCGCCGATGATGCCGTTGGCGCCGCTGCGATTGTCGATGATGACCTGCTGGCCGAAGC
>DATFWO010000316.1:0-21428 GCA_035259205.1 Burkholderiales bacterium
TCCCGAGCGGAGAGGGGAGCGTTCAGCGCTTCGCCAAAATCGGATTGAGGGGCCGCCGCAAACGGGGACCCGCTCGAAGACGTGCTTTGCGGCGCCATGAGGCTGGACGGGTCGCCTTCGGCGCACACCTACCTCAGCTGCTGACCTTGGCGAGCAGCGCAGGGTTTACCGCCACGAGCTTGAGCGGTGGCGGCCCGGGTCGGGCGACAAGGCCGCGTCCAAGCCAGGCGCTTCTGTGTGTAACCAGATGGTGTAGGCTCATTGACGTTACGCAATCATTTTTAGGGTGACCCCATGAAAGTATATGAAGCGATGGCGAACGCCTTCATCAAGGAGGGCACCACGACGCTGTTCGGACTGCTGGGCGACGGGCAGATGACATGGTGGTCGGCGATCGCGAAACATCCGGGCGTGCAGATCGTCGACGTCCGCGACGAGGGCTCGGCCGTTACCATGGCCGAGGGCTGGGCGATGGCCACCGGCAAGGTCGGCGTGTGCAGCGCCACCCAGGGACCGGGGCTTGCGCGCATGACGACTGCGCTCATCGTCGCGACCCGCTCGCGCACGCCCGTGGTGGTTTACACGAGCAAGACGTCCCTGAACAACGATCACCTCGTTCAGTATCTCAACCAGGACCAGCTCGTCACCGCGACCGGTGCCGGCTACATCGAGGTGCTGAAGCCCTCGTACGCGGAGCAGGCGGTACGCGACGCCTTCTATCGCGCGCGGCGCGAATCGCGGCCCGTCGTGCTCACCGTGCCTCTCGACGTGCAGCGCATGGAGTGCGACGCCGACGGGGATGACTACCAGCCGTCGAGCGCAATGTTCTCGGGACAGCAGGCCATTCGGCCGGACCTCGAACGCCTGCGCGAGGCTGGAGGCATCATCTCCCGGAGCAGGAAGCCGGTCGTCGTCCTCGGCCGCGGAGCGATGTCGCCGGCGGCGGAGAACGCAGCGAGCCGGCTCGCGGACCGCATCGGCGCACTGGTCGCGACCACGCTCGTTGCCAAGGGGACCCTCGCCGACTCGGACTACTACGTGGGAGTCTCCGGGCTGTTCTCCTCGCGCGAGACGATCGAGCTGTTCGCCGACGCCGACTGCGTCATTGCCGTCGGCGCGAGGTTGAGCACGCACACCCTTTCAGGCGGCTATCTCTATCCGAAGGCGCGCTTCATCCACATCGACATCGCGCCGCACGTGGTAATGGGCAACGACCGCGGCGCCGATTGCTACGTTCAGGGAGACGCGGCGGCGACCCTGCAGGAGCTCAACGAGCTGCTCGAGCGCGACGGAGCCGGCAGCCAGGGTTTCCGAACCGCCGAAGTGCGCAGGATACTGCGCCAGGCTGGAAGAGATCCCGCGGAGTTCGAGATCGAGCCGGGCACGGTGGACCCGCGCGAGGCGATGCTGCTGCTGGACGAGCGGTTGCCCGCCGAAATGAATCTGGTGTCTTCCGGCAACGCGCATGCGTGCTCGTTCCGGGTCATGCTCATGAAGCGGCGGCGCGGGCTGCAGATCTATGTCACGTCGTTTGGATGCATCGGGCAGGCGCTGGCGACGGGCGTCGGCGCCGCCCTTGGAGCGGGCGGCCCGCTGGTGTGCATCGATGGCGACGGCAGCGCGCTCCAGAACATTCAGGAGCTGGACACGGTGGCGCGGTTGGGCCTCAAGTTCCTGTACGTCGTCGTGAACGACGAGGCGTACGGCGCCGAATACCACAAGCTGCGGGCCCACGAGCGCGACGGCAACTTGTCCGTCGTGCGCTCGCCGGACTTCGCGGGTCTCGGGCGGGACTTCGGATGCCGCGGCCGGAGCGCGCGCACGCTGGACGAACTGGGCGCCGCCATCGACGACTTTCTCGCCGGCGACGGGCCGATGGTGGTCGACCTCCGCATATCACGCAACGTCATCAGCATCCCGTACCGGCGCCTGCATTTCGGTATGGATGCATGAGCCGCGCGCCGGCTGCGCGCGCAAAGACAGGTCTTGGATCGAGCCCGTTTGAATTGAAGCGCTGACGCGGGGCGTCAGCGACGTCGCTATGCCTTCTGCGACAGGCCGCTATCGCTTCACGCCGAAGCGCCTGCGGTACTCCCGCGGGGAGAGGCTGGTGTGCTTGCGGAATAGGCGTCGAAACGCACTGTCGTCGTCATAGCCGATGCGCTCGAGGATCTGGTCCATCCGCAAGGCGGTATTTTCGAGCAGCGCCTTTCCGGTTTCGACGCGCAGCTTTTGCAGGAATTCCTGGGGACTGTCGCCGGTGGATTGCCTGAAGCGACGCGCGAGAGTGCGCGGGCTGACGGCAAGCTCAGCCGCAAGCGCCTCCATGCCGATCTGCTTCCGGAGGTTCGCCTTGAGCCACTTTTCCGCCCTGGTGATCAGCGGATCGTAGTTCCGCGCGTGATTGAGGATGATGTAAGCGGCCTGCGAGCGGCGCTGGTCGTCGAGCACCGTGTACTTCGCGCAAGCGCGCGCGATGTCGCGCCCGGCGACGCGCTCGATGAGATACAAAGCGAGATCGAGGTGCGACATGCCGCTACCCGAGCACATCAAGCGTCCGCCGTCAGTCAGCATGCATGCAAGGTCGAGATTCACCTTCGGATAGCGCTTCCTGAAAGCGTCCGCGAGCCACCAGCTCGTCGTGGCGGGCTTGCCCTCGAGGAGGCCGCTCTCGGCGAGCAGAAACGTGCCGCTGCAGCTCGCGGCCAAGGTCGCTCCTGATTCATATTGCCTTGTCAGCCAGGGCAGCAATGCTGCGTGGCGTTTCACCGCGCCCATCAGTTGTTCGGGCTGCGGAGAGCCGAAGGCGGGGATCATGACCACCTTCGCCGGCTGCGCGTTCTCCAGCGCAACGTCGACCGTCATTCGGTAGCCGCTGGAGGCGCGCACCGGGTGGCCGTCGAGCGACAGCACCTGCCACTCGAACGGCGGCTCGCGCTCGAGCCGTCGCGCAACGATGTTCGCGGTGTTGAAAAGATCGATCGCGCCCGTGATGTTCGACGCGAAGCAATCCTCCAGCGCGAGCAGCGTAATCCGGTGCGGCACGAGTTGTCCGAATCGTCCCGATTATTGGCGAGTATCGCCCTTCTGCCCGCGCCACGCAAAACCTAGATTAGCGATCGTATTGATCACTTCAATCCACACCAGCAAGGGGACCGACATGGGCCAGCAATCGGCAGTGCTGCAAAGACAGGCGCCGCTCCGCGCGGCGTACAAAGAGCATCCGGAACAGGCACTGATCCTGAAACGCGCCTGGACCGTATTCGAGGCGGGGCAGGATGCGTTTCACGGCGTCGTCGTCCCGGGCGAGCCATACCGGGTGTCCTGGCAGTGTGGCACCGACCGCGCGGTCGGCGGCTTTCACGATGCGCCGAATCCCGGTGAGGTGCTGTGCGCTGCGCTGGCCTCCTGTCAGGACACCACGCTGCGCATGGTCGCCGACCTGCTCGGGGTGAAACTGCGGCAGGTCGAGGTCGAAGTCACCGGCAAGGTCGATGTCCGCGGCAGTATGGCTGTGGATCGTCAGGCGCCGGTCGGTTTCGAGTCGATGCAGTGCAGGGTTCGGTTCCAGGTCGCACCCGGCACGCCGCCCGAACTCTGCCAGCGCCTCGTCGCGCAGGCGGAGCGCTCTTGCATCAATCTGCACACGCTGCGTGCCGGCGTGGCGGTGGACGCGTCCTTCGATGTCCGTACGAGCGGCGACGATTGATTGCGCTGCCGCTTCGGTTTACCCGTCACTCGTCGCCCGTCACCAGCCTCATTCAGGAATAAAGGCCACGGCATCGATTTCGATCAGGGCGCCCTGGAGCAAGCCGGCGACCTGCACCGCCGCGCTCGCGGGCAGGTTGGCGCCGAAGCGCTCGCCGCGCACGCGTGAGTATTCGGTGTACTCGTTCAGGCTCGTGAGCCAGGCGGTGATGCGAACCGCGTTCGCGAGCGAACCGCCGACGGCCTTGAGCGCCGACTCGATCTGGTCGAAGCACCCGTTCGTCTGCTCGGCCATCGAGCGTCCGGGGGCGAGATGTCCCGATACGTAAACCGTTCTCCCCGCACCGCTGACCACCACCGCCTTGCTGAAGCTGGCGCCTTTCGCGCCCGGAACACGCTCTATGCCCATGTCTGGCTCCTCTCGAAAGTTGCAACGCAGGGTGAGTATTAACTCTCTGCGCGAGTTCCAGCAAGGTGCTCCGTGGACGTGGTAATGTAAAAGCGTGATGAAACGTCTGTCTCTGAACGCAGCCGGGACGGATTACGCCTTGCGGTCAGTCGGTGCGGTCGCGAGCGCGCTGACGATGTGCGCGCTTCTTGCGCACGGCAGCACAGCGCTGGGTCAGGCCTATCCGTCCAGGCCGGTGCGCTTCCTCTCGGGACAGCCGCCGGGAGGTGCGACCGATTTCTTTGCGCGCATGGTCGCGCAGAAGCTCAACGAAACGTGGAAGCAATCCGTGATCGTCGAGCATCGCCCCGGCGCATCCGGTTCGATTGCGGTGGACCTTGCCGTCAAGGCGCCGCCGGACGGTCATACCCTGGTGTTCTCCACCGCGGGGCAGATCGTGATGAATCCCTATCTGCTCAAGCTCAACTACGACCCGCTCATCGATCTGGCGCCGGTGGCGTTTCTCGTGCATACCTGCATGCTGCTGGTGACCCACCCGTCGGTTCCCGCGAGGTCTGCCAAAGAGCTCATTACGCTTGCAAAAGCGCGTCCCGGGAAGCTCAACGTCGGGTCGGGCGGTAACGGCGCGCCCACGCACCTTGCCGCGGAGCTCTTCATGTCGCTCACCGGCACGCGCATGACGCATGTTCCATTCAAAGGCGCGGGCCCCAGCATGCTGGCCCTGGTGACCGGAGACATCGATCTCACGTTCGGCTCGGTGCCCGCCACGATGGGACAAGCAAAGGCCGGACGCGTGCGTGCGCTGGGGGTATCGACGACGAAGCGGACGCAGGCCTGGCCCGAGCTCCCGACGCTGGCGGAATCCGGCGCGCCCGGTTTCGAAATGACGAGCTGGTACGCTTTCTTCGGCCCGGCCGCGCTGCCCAAGGACCTGGTCACCCGTCTTCACGCCGATATCGGGCGCGTTGCAGTGCAGCCGGACTTCCAGGAGCGCCTGGTGCGCGAGGGCGCGGACCACGAGGCGATGACGCTCGACCGCTTCGGGCAATTCATCCGCGCCGAATCCGCGCGCTGGGGGAAAGTCATACGCGAGCGCGATATCCGCGCCCAATGATTTTTCAGTGCACCCTCACGTACTTGTCCACGCGGTTCTGCTTCGTCAGGCCGGCGTAGATGTTTCCCGCCGCGTCGATGCCCATGCCGTGCACGGGAACCATTTCCCAGCGGGCGAGCACCGCGCCGTTGCCGTCGCGCACGCTGATCGCGGGCTTGCCGCCGTCGGTCGCCTGCTCGCATAGATAAAAATTGCCGGCGGCGTCCCGGGCGATGTCGTTCGGCCCGCCCATGCCGGTCCACATGCCGATGTACCGGCCGTCCGCCGTGAAATTCTGGACGCGGGCGTTGGCGCGATCGCACACGTGGATCGTTCCGTCGGGCGAGACCGCGAGGCTGTGCGGCAGATGAAAATCGCCCGGCGCGGTCTTCCCCGGCTGCCCCCAGGATTGAATCAGCTCGCCGTCCTTCGAGAACCGGTGGACCCGGCTGTTCCGGTAGCCGTCGGTCACGTAGAGATCCCCCGAGGGCCCCGGCATCATCTCCGTCGGATGATTGAACGGGCCGGCCGCGCGCAAGGGGAGCTTGTGCCAGTCCTCGCAACCGGTATCGGAATGCTGTCCACGCGTGCCGAGCTGTCGTACGAGCTTCCCCTCGAGCGTATAGATCTGCGCGACGCAATCCACCTGGTCCGTGAGGTACGCGACGTCGCCGGCAATCTTGAAGCCATGGGCGCGCTTGAACTGTCCGCTGCCCCAGGAATGCAGGAACTTGCCTTCAGGGTCGAACACCAGCACCGCGGGGTCCTTGCGCTGGAAGACGTACAGGCGGTTGCGGGAATCCGTCGTGACGCGGCTGATGAGGCCGAAGGCCTCGCCCTCGGGCAGTTTCGCAAAATTCTCGACGATCTCGTAGGTGTACTTGCCGGTTCCGACTTTCATTTTGGCCCTTTCTGTCGATGAGCAAAGTCCATGGCGTGGGTCCAGTGTGCTTTTCCTGCAATGATCACGCGCGTGCCATCTGCACGTCAACGCCCCGGCCGTTTGGAAGTAGAATGTCCTTCAGGTTCTTAGCGAGCGCGCCATGTCCCTCACCCTCGAGCGTCATTTCACCGCCGAGCCGCTGTCGCCCGTCCTCGGCGCGTCGATCGTCGGGCTGGATCTGCGCGAGCCGCTGCCGGGGGCCACGAAACGCGCGGTTTACGACGCCTTCATCCAGTATCACGTGCTGTGCTTTCGCGATCAGCATCTGGATCATAACCAGCAGATCGCCTTCAGCGAGCAATTCGGCACGCTCGAGCGCCACATGGCCATGAACCGCGGCACGGTGCATCCGCTGGTGCATATCGTCACTAATCTGGGCGCCGACGGAAAACCCACCGGCAAGGTCGCCTCGACCCTCTGGCATTCCGACAAGTCGTTCCGTCCCCAGCCTTCGCTCGCGACGATACTCCACGCCCTGGTGATGCCGCCGGATGGAGGAGAGACGTGCTTCGCCAATATGATCGCAGCGTACGAGGCGCTGTCGGAGGCTGAGAAGGCGGAGCTCGACGGCGTCCGCGTCGTGCACAGCTGGGAGATTTCCCGGGCGCGCGCCGGGGCTCAAGCCACGCCGGAGGAAATCGCAGACGCCCCGCCCATGACGCATCCGCTCGTCCGCACGATCCCGGAAACCGGGCGCAAGGCGCTCTTCATGGGCGAGCACGCCTCTTACTTCGAAGGGCAGCCCGAGGAGATCGGGCGCGTTCGTCTGGAGAAGCTCGTTCAACACGCGGTGCAGGAGTGTTTCGTCTACCGCCACCAATGGATGCCGGGCGACCTGCTGATGTGGGACAACCGCTGCCTGCTTCACCGCGCCAACACCAACTTCGACGCGGCGCGGTACCCACGCGTGCTGCAGCGGACTTGTCTGCGCGGTAGCGCGCCCGCCTGAGTACGAGATTGCCCCATGGCGAGAACCAAGGTCACTATCCCAAGCGTGGCTGAAGCAGGCCCGGGACTATGGTCGAACTGCATTCGCGCCGGGGATCTGCTCTTTATCTCCGGTCAGGTGGCGCGTCCGCTCGAAGGGGGCAAGACGCTGGTGGGCAGCAACGAGTATGAACAGGCGAAGCAGATCTTCACCCGGATCAAGCTGATCTGCGAAGGCGCGGGCGGCAGCCTCGGTGATGTCGTCAAGCTGACCATTTTCATGGTCAACATCAAGAACAACACTGAGGTCTGGCGCGCGCGCCGCGAGTTCTTCACCGGCGATTTTCCGGCGTCCACCCTGGTCGAAGTCCGATCGCTGGCCGGCCCGGAAACACTGGTCGAGATCGAGGCCGTCGCTTACCTCGGAAAACAATCGTGATCCCTGATCGTCACCCTTATCCGGAGATACCATGACTACGGTCAAGACCCGGCTCACCAGCAAGCGCCTGCACCCGCTCTTCGTCGCCGAGGTGACGGGTATCGACCTGACGCAAGCGATACCGCGCGAAGATTTCCGCGCGATCTGGGATGCGTTCAACGAGCACCAGATCCTGGTCTTCCGCGATCAGGCGTTCGACGACGAGTCGCAGATCGCATTCAGCCGTAACTTCGGCGAGCTCGAAACGATGATTGCGCATCCCGGAAACGACTGGAACCCGGGGCATATTTCGGTCATGACCAATCTCGCCAAGGACGGCAACATGCTGCCGCTCGACCACCCGGCGATGCTCCACCGGGAGCGTAACGAGGCGTGGCACAGCGATAGCTCGTTCAAGCCCATCGCGGCGCTCGCTTCGCTGCTGGCGGCGCGCATCGTGCCGCCGGTCGGCGGCAACACCGATTTTGCGAGCGCGCGGGCGGCTTACGACGCCTTGCCCGCCGCGCGCAAAGCCGGGCTCGAAGGGCTGACGGTCGTTCACCGCATGACGCACCCGGACTTGGAGAAAGACGACGGCTACCGCGACGAAGACAAGATGCGCCACGTCGTCACGCATCCGCTGATTCGGGTGAACCCGGTCAACGGCCGCAAGGCCCTTTACGTCGGCGCGCACGCGCAGGAGATCGTCGGGATGCCGCCGAAGGAAGGTCGTGGGTTACTCGACGAGTTGACCGCGTTCTGCACGCAGCCGCAGTTCGTGTACAGCCACCCCTGGCGCGACGGCGACGCGGTCATGTGGGACAACCGCTGCACGCTGCACCGGGCCACGACCTTCGACAAGACCAAATACAAGCGCAAGCTGCATCGCACGACCATCGCCGGAAAGGCGCCGGACAGCGCTTTTGGGAGCATGCCGGAACCGCGTGTCGCTTAGGTTCTGATGATGAACGTGACGACGCTTCGCTGCTGACGGCCCCCGCGGTGACGAGCTCCGCAGTGACGAGTCGGCTCACGGCGCGACCGGGAGACCACACATGAGCGACGAACTGCAGGGAGCGCGCTCGCGGCCGCAGGCTGCCGACCTCGTGGTGCGGGCGTCCATGGGATCGATGTCGGCTTGGAACGAGCTCGCCCCTGCGTTCACCCGGCTGACCGGCCGCAAAGTGATCGTCACCCAGGAGACCGCGGCCACGCTGGATCGAGCGCTCGCCTCCAATGCTGCCTCAGACCTGATAGCGCTATACGTAGACCCGATGGATCGCGTCATCACGCAGGGCAGGGTGGTCAAGGGCTCCAGCGCGATTTTCGCGCGCGCGGCGGTCGGCCTTTCCGTCAAGTCCGGCGCGCCTTGGCCCGCCATCAGCACGCCGGAGGCCTTCAAGCAGACGCTGCTCGGCGCGAAATCGATCTGCTATTCGTTCGGCGGCAGCGGCGTCATCGCAGCGCGAGCGATCGAAAAGCTCGGCATTGCCGGGGAAATGAAATCCAGGACGGTCCGCTCGGAAGGCGGTCCCGCCGCCGGCTACGTGGCGCGCGGCGAAGCGGAAATGGCGATCCAGCAGGTCAACGTGAGCAAGCCGGTTGCCGGCACCGATTACGTGGGGCACCTCCCGGGCGACCTCCACGAATACGTCGTGTTCGCCGTCGCCATCATGGTGGGCTCGAAGGAGCAGGAGGCGGCCAGGGAGTTGATCCGGTTCGTCACCTCGCCGGAGGCCGCGCCGCTCCTGCAAAAGGGGATGATGGAGCCGGCGGGATAACTTCCACCACGTGACGAGATACGGGTGGGCCGTTGGCGCTACCCGGCCACGGCTCCGTGCTATTCCATCACCTTCACTCCGTCATTGCGCCTGGGCTTCACTTCTCGCCGCGCGCGAGAGGGGGTGCCTTCGAGCTGTTCCGGACGGCGGCCGTGCGCGGAGGAGCAGGGGCAGGACGGGAGCGCGCGACAGTGTCTCCGGGACGCATGGTGAGACTCAGGCTTCGCCCCGTTTGGAGCGGGCACGTCGGCGCATCAAACCAAAGCAGGTGCCGCTCGGTTGCCCGCAGCTGGTGTTGAGCATCGTTATATTCCTGTCCTTCCATGGGAAACGGTGGTTCCGTCCCGCTGTAGATGGGCGCATCGTCGCGCTCCAGAATCTGATAGCACACGACGCTGTATGCATTTTGAGACGCTCCCGACAACAGTGCCAAGAGCAGGCAGGCGGCCTTGACGCTGGAAGACATGCTCTTTCCTTTCATGCCGCGACGGGCCTCGCCGATGGGCGACCGGCGCAATCCGGTATAGATCAAACGGCCGGGTCGAAGTTCGTGCGTTCTGGGTGACGACTGACGAGTGACGGGTGACGAGTGACGGGTGACGAGTGACCCGGAACAGCCGGATCTCATCACCCTATCTCGTCACCTCTACGCCTGCCGCTGCGTCGCGGCCGCCAGGCCGAGGCCGGTGAGCACCACGCCGAGCGCGACCCCAAGGATGACCGCGTCGTAGCTGCCGTAGCGGTCGAACATCCAGCCCGCCCACCAGGGGCCGACCGCCGAGCCGAGGCCGAACCCCAGGTCGAGCAGCCCGAGGATCGTGCCGAGATTCCTGCCCGCGAACTTGTCGGAGACGGCGGAGGCGTAGACCGGGGCGATGCCGCCGTTGTAGCCGATGCCGAACGTCAGCAGGTAGCCCGACAGCAGGCCGATGCGCAGGGCGAAGGATTCGGCGGGAACAAGGGAAGTCAGCCACAGCAACGCGAGCCCGACGAGGCTGATGCCGCAGACGACGATGACGCAGGCTGAACGACCGATCCGGTCGGAAAGCGGACCCCATATCAGGCCGCCCACGGCGCGCATCACACCGAGCATGCCGAAGATCAACGATGCCAGCGGCAGGCTGTATCCCATGTCCACCAGCAACCTCGTCTGGTGCACGACCATGGTCATGTTGCACAGGCCGGTCATGGTGACGGAGAGCGACAGCAGCCAGAAGGCCTGGGTGCGGAGCGCATCCCGGATAGTCGCGTCGGCTGTGACATGTCCGGTCGGAGCAGCAGGTCGCGTGGACGGGCCATCGGGCGGGAGGCCGACGCGCTCGGCCGAATGGCGATGGAACAGGAGGTTCAAAGGGATCAACAACGCCATCGTGGCGATGCCGAACCACCACATCGTTTCCCGCCATCCGACGTGCACGATCAATTCCGCGCTCAGGGCCGCGACCCCTAGGGAGCCCATGCCCACGCCGGCCAGGGATACCGCGGAGGCCAGTCCCCGCCGCCGGACGAACCAGCGCGGGACGATGGCCATGTGCGGAATGAATCCGAGCGCCGCGTAGCTGAACCCCAGCAGGATGCCGTAAGAGACCGTCAGGCCGGCGAGGGACTCGCTCGCCGAGCAGAGCATCAACCCCGCCCCCATGCAGAGCGCCCCGATGGGAAAGAGCACGCGCGCGCCCAGGCGGTCGAACAGGTAGCCGGAGAGGGCCGCCGTGCAGGCGTAGACGATCATTGCGGCGGAAACCACGCCCGCCGTTTCCGCGCGCCGCCATCCGGTCTCGTCAAGTATGGCGGAATAGAAGACGCCGAACGCGAAGCGGAACCCGAGGGAAAGGAACAGGGTGACGAACATCACGGCGACGATGACCCAGCCGTAATAGATGCCGCGCCTGCCGAACCATGCAACCAGACCTGAGTTATTCACGTGACGAGCGCCGCGGTGACGAGCGCTGCGGTGACGAGCGTTGCGGTGACGAGCGTTGCGGTGACGAGGTGACGACCACTGAGGGAGCGAGCGCGGGGTAGGCCTCTCGGTATTCGCTAGCGAAGTTCGTCACCACGAAGTTCGTCACGGCGAAACTATGGGGCCTTGCCATCCGGCGGCCACGGCGCGGCGCCTTCTTCGATCTCGACCTCGAGCGACCGGAGCAGCTGCGCGAACATCGTCCAGTTCCCGATCGCGACGACCATCTCCACGAGCAGGGCAGGTTCCCCGAGCTCGCGCGCGCATTCCGCCCACACGGCGTCGGAAATCTTCCCGCGCTCGCAAGTATCGTCGGCGGCCGCGAGTACCGCCCGGTCCGCAGGGCCGAAGAGAGCCGATTTCCTCCAATCACGAACAGCGACGATCTCCTGGGGCGTAATCCCGGCCTGCGTCGCGATGCGGTAGTGCTGGAACCAGGCGTACTCGCAGCCCGCCGTCCACGCGAGGCGCATGATGATGAGCTCGCGCAGCCGCGTTGGGAGCTTGTTGCGGCTGGAAAGCATGGTCAGCAAACCATAGACATGGTTCACGAGGTCGGGATGGTTCGCGAGCACGCGAAAAGCGCTGCGACTCGCCTGCGCTTCGCCGATGCCGAACTCGCGCCCCAGGCGCCGGGCTTCGTCGACGGGAGCGTATTCCACGCGTCTTGCCATGCTCACTTCCTCCGTTATCCGGGAGCGTCCACGATGCAGAGTCCAGGTTCTGACATGCGGACGTGGCCGCATGGTACAGCGTCCCGGATACAGCGTCCCAGGTACTGCGTCCCAGATACAGCGTCTCAGGTACTGCGTCTCAGGTGCAGCGTCCCAAGTACAACGTCCCAGGTACTGCGTCCCAGATACTGCGTCCCAGATACAACGTCTCAGCCAAGGCGTTGGGAACGTTTCACCTCGGACGCTACACTTGAGACGGTTTACCTGGGACGGTTTACCTGGGACGGTTCATCTGGGACGCTTCATCTGGGACGCTTCATCTGAGACGCTTCATCTGGGACGGTTCATCTGGGACGGTTCATCTGAGACGCTCGCGGCCTGCCTATACAATCGGGCCATGAACTCATTCCTTTCAGCAATCAGCGGCCATCGTGCGTTGCAGGCGTTGCATTACCGACAGTTCCGGCTGGTTTCCGGCAGCCAGGTGTTCGGCAATATCGGCATGTGGATGGACGAGCTCAGCCGCGGCTGGTTGATCTACCAGCTTACCGATTCGGTCGTGCAGCTCGGTCTCGTGCGTGGCATCCAGCTCGTTCCGACGCTGCTCACTTCGCCGTTCGCCGGCACCGCCGCCGATCGCTACTCGCGCAAGGCATTGCTGCTCGTGTCCCAGGCGATGCAGGGCGTGTCGTTTGCGGTTCTGGCGCTGCTGATATTGAGCAAGCACGTCGAACCATGGCACGTGTACGTCGTAGCGGTGGTTGCCGGCATGATGCAGGCCGTCCAGCAGCCCGCGCGCTCGGCGATCGTGACCGACACCGTGCCGCCCGAGTTTCTGACCAACGCCATCGGCCTGACCGCACTGATCTTCAATATGGCCCGGCTCGTGGGTCCGGCGCTGGCGGGCGCGATCATCGCCATGGCAGACACCGGTGGCGCGTTTGCAGTGCAGGCCGCGTGCATGTTCATGGCGACGGCATGGACGTCGCGCCTGCCAACGATGCCCGTTCCCGACGACGCAGCGCTGAAAGCGCGCCGGGAGTCTTTCGTGCACGGCATCGTCGAGGGCTGGAAGTTCTCCTGGCACCATCGGACGGTGCGCGCCTGCATTCTGTGCACGACCATCGTGTGCACCTTGATGCTTCCGTTCACCACGCTGCTGCCGGTCTTCGCGCGCGACCTGCTCGGCGTGGGTGCGGAAGGACAAGGTCTGCTGCTCGCCGCGATGGGCTTCGGCGCACTGGCGAGCGCGGCCACCATCGCCCTGGCGGGCCACCGGCTCACGCGTGGGCGGGTCATGATCGACGCGTCGATCGTGTACGGGTTGACGCTCGTGGTCTTCGCCGCCTCGCCATGGTACTCACTGTCGATCATCGCGATGGCCGTGGCGGGGCTTTGCCACGTTCATGCCAACGCGCTGGTGCATACCGTCGTACAATCGAACTCACCGCCTGCGTATCGCGGCCGCACGATGGCTCTGTTCAACATGGCCCAGATGCTCTCCACAGCGGGCAGCATGCTGATCGGCCTGCTGGCCCTCGCGCTCGGGTCGCGCGGCGCCGTCGCGGCGATGGGGCTCGCCGGTGTGCTAGGAATCGTAATGTTGGTGTGGCTCATGCCGGGCTCGCGGCAGATCAAATAGCATGCTCACCCGAAGAGCGTCTCGGATAAACCGTCCCAGATAGAGCGTCCCAGGTAGGGCGTCCCAGGATAGGGCATCCCAGATAGAGCGTCCCAGATAGGGCGTCCCAGTTAAAGCGACCTCTGTTGTGCTGGTCCGACCGCAATACTTCGGAATGCGTCAGACTGTAGCTGATGACGCGATCTCAACATCAGTTGGGTGCAAGGCATCCCGTCACCAGGCGCCGCACCCTGCGCGCGATCGCCGTCTTCGAGGCCGTCAAGGGCGTCGCCGCTCTTGCTGCCGTCCTCGGCGTGGTCGACCTCATGCATCACGATGTTCGCCATCTCGCCATAGAGCTGATTGGCCGGTTCAGGCTGAGCCCGGAGGGGCGCTTTCCTTCAGTCCTGTTGCATTACGCCGACCTTCTCCCCGGTGCCGACCTGCGCCCGCTGGCGTTCATCGCCGCCGGATACATCCTCGTGCGCTTTCTGGAAGCGTTCGGCCTGTGGAAGGAGACGGCCTGGGGCGAATGGCTCGGAGCGCTGTCAGGCGCGCTCTACGTTCCCTTCGAGATCCGCCATCTCATGCACCGTCCGTCCATCATCAGCGCCGCAGTGCTTGCCGGCAATCTTTTCGTGGTCGGGTTTCTCGCGTTCCAGCTATGGCGCAGAAGGGAAACCCTGAGCGGATCGGAGCGCTGAACGCTCCCCTTTCCACTCGCGAGAGGGGTGAGGGGAGGAACCGCCACAAACGAACCGCGACCGAAGACTGCGGCACAAATGCTTTCTGAACGCAGAGTGCCTGGCTTGGACGCGGCCTTGTCGCCCGACCCGGCGCCGCTACCTCGCAAGCTCATAGCGGTTACCCTGCGCTACTCGCCAAGGCCGGCGGCTGCGGAACTCACAGGCCGGTGTCGCTCGTCTGACTTTTGCCATGGTCGACTGCCCGTGGTGCACGGAATGAGCACACTCTGGTACCCCGGCCTTGTCTGCGTTGCTCGGCGCCTCTACGGGCGCCAAGCCCGCGCCCAACCCAGGCGCCCTGAGCTAGAGCACCGATCACTGATCACGAATCACCGATCACGCATTTTGAGGAGTGTCGTCAGAAGGTCGCGAGCGCGTTGAACGGAGATGCGGTTCCCCCTTGAATCTGGTAGATGTGCAGCGTGAACATGAATTCCCAGCGTCCGAGCCGCTCCGCTTCCCGGGCCGCGTCTTCGAGGTAGGCGTTGTCGACGATCGGCAGCCCCATGTTCACCTGCGTCAGCTGATGAATCGGCCGGTTGATCCCCTGGACCCCCGACGGTTGCACATCGTTGACGGCATCGCTCGCCAGGAGCGACACGTCTCGCGCGCGCAGCCACGGCAAGACCGACGCATGGAGGCCGGCTCCGCCCTGGCCGTATGCCCACGGCCCTTCGGCCGTCCTCTTGGCCCACCGTCCGCTGCGAATCAGCAGCGCGTCTCCGGCACCGATCCGGATCCCGGAGAACTTCTCCCATGCCTCGAGATCCTCCGCGTAGATGGGGGTGCCGGGCTCGAGCCACCTGACCTTCTTCAGCAGCGGCATGTCGACGAGGATGCCGCGGGTGATGTAGCCGGGGCCCATTCGGTCGGCTGCGGACTCCCGGCATCCGGCGGCGGTAAGGGTGAAAGGGAAGCCGTTGTAGCTCACCGCCGGCTCGCCCGGCTTCCGCCCGATCGGTCCCTGATAATGGCACAGCGCATCGAGGTGCGAGCTCAGGCCGTCGTGAATCGACAGCTGGATGATGTCGAGGGCCCCCCGGATCTCGCCGGTCGCGGGATCGATTCGAGCCATGCGGTGCACGTTCTCCCCGAAGCCTCCCGTGTCCATTCCAGTCTTCTTGAACGGGTTGATCTGCAGCGTCACGGTCTTGCCTTCCTTCACGAGGGCGATCGCCTGTTTCGTCTTCTCCGGCGTGATGAGATTCAGCAGTCCGCGCTGATCTTCCTTGCCCCAGCGGCCCCAGTTCGAGAGCTCCTTTTCCCATCGCTTGAGCGTGTCCAGCGTGACGAGACGCTGTGGTTCCTGCGTCGAGGGATGGACCGTGAATGGCTGCGTCCTCTCCTGGCCGAAGACGAGCGCACCCGGGGCGACAACCGACGCGCTGACGATGGCGAACGTCCAGACCGGCATTCGTTTCAACATGGCTACTCCCCGGGGCAAAAAACACTCTTCTTTTCCGAGCGTGAAAATCTATTCCTCCGCCTGGGGCACCGTCAAGCGAGCCAGACGCTCGCAACGCTGAGTGCCGGTGCCGGGTGCTGTTCAAGATCAGTTGGATTATTATCTTTCGAGTCGAGTGGAGGAGAGCCCACGTGGCACGCTTCAAGATCGTGACACCCGCGGTGCCGGGCGCGGACCATTCCCTGGAGATGGAGGCGCTGGCCGCCATCGGTGCGGAGATCGTCGAGGTGAAGGGAGGCGAGGACGAGCTCGCAGCCGCGGTCGTCGATGCCGACGCAATCTACGGCAAGGTCCGGCCGCGCATCACCGCCCGGGTGATCAATGCCGGCAAGAAGCTGAAGGTCGTGTCGCTGGCCACCGTCGGCGTCGATTCTGTGGATGTCGAAGCAGCAACCGCCCTCGGCATTCCCGTGACCAACTGCCCCGACACCTTCATCGAGGAAGTGGCCGACCATGTCATGATGCTCATCCTGTCGAGCTGGCGGCGGCTGGTGGTGCAGGACCGGATGGTGCGCGCAGGCGACTGGGCCAAGGCGCGGCCGATGCTCTACCAGTTTCCGCGCCTGATGGGCATGACGCTGGGCTTCATCTCCTTCGGCCACGTCGCGCGCGCCGTTGCCCGGCGCGCCGCACCGTTCGGCTTCCAGATGTTGGCCTACGATCCCTACATCGAGGAGCTCGTCATGTCCGACTACGGCGTGCAGCCGGTCGGGCTCGACGATCTTCTGCAGCGCTCCGACATCGTCTCGATGCACGCGCCGGGTACCAGGGACGCGCGTCACCTGATGAAGGAAGCGCAGTTCAGGAAGATGAAGTCCACGGCGTTGTTCGTGAACACGAGTCGCGGCTCCACCGTCGACGAGGCGGCGCTGATCAAGGCGCTCCAGGAAGGCTGGATCGCCGGCGCCGGGCTCGACGTGTTCGAGACCGAGCCGATCGGCCTCGAAAATCCGCTGGTCGTCATGGACAACGTGATCCTGACCGCGCACGTGGCCTCGGCGTCGAGCCGTTTCGACGTCGCGCGCAAGCGCCGGGTCGGCGCGGAGATGGCGCTGGTGCTGAGCGGCAAGTGGCCGCGCGCCTGCGTCAATCCTGCGGTGCTGGACAAGTCGAAGCTCGAGCGCTGGCAGCCCTACTCGATGGAGCGCGGACCCGGAAACTAACCGGCAAAAGGGCCGTCTTCGGGCGGCCTTTTAAACACTCAATAGGAGCCGGGCTCGCGCCAGGCAGCCTCAGCCCCAACCAGCGCGCGTCAGATGGAAGAACACGGGGGCGGCGAACACCATCGAATCGAGCCGATCGAGCATGCCGCCGTGACCCTGGATCAGGCTGCCCCAGTCCTTGATGTCGCGGCTGCGCTTGATCGCCGACATCACGAAACCACCCAGCACCCCCATAGTATTGACGGTCAACGCCATCAGGGCCGCCTCCAGCGGCGTGAACGGCGTGATCCAGAACAACGCCGCGCCCAGCGCGGTAGCGCTCGCCACGCCACCGATCAGCCCCTCCCACGTCTTCGCTGACGATATCGTCGGCGCGACCTTGCGGCGGCCGCAGAGCTTGCCCCACACATACTGCAGCACGTCGCTCGATTGCACGACCACCATCAGGAAGACGATCAGCAGCAGGTTGCGTCCGTCGTACCCCGCGATATCGAGCGTCAGGATCGCCGGCACGTGCGAAATGCAGAACACGCAGATCATCAATCCCCATTGGACCGTTGTCGCGCACTCGGCGAAACGCCGGGTGTTGTTCGTGGCCGCCGCGACGATGGGCATCAGGATGAAGGCGCACGCGGGAACGAACGTCGAGTACCAACTGAACCAACCGAGGCGGACCAGCAGGTACTGCGCCGGCAGAACGACGAGGAAGCTCACCGCTAGCAGACCGCCATCGCGCCGTGACTGAATCGGCGCCGTGAACTCACGCAACGCCATGAACGAGACGAACACGAATAACAGCGTCATGCCGTCGCGGCCGAGCATGAACGCCACACCGACCACCGACACGATGACCCACCATGACTTGATTCGCGCATTCAGGTTGTCGATGACGACGTGCGGCCGGCCTTGCGCCACCCCCATCTTGAGCACGTAGCCGATTACCGATGCCACGAGCAGCGTGATGCCGATCCCGGCGAAGAGCCTGATCGCCTGGTCCGCAACGGTGAGCGCGCCCATCGTCAGATCCTTTCCATCGGGGCGAGTTCGGCGAGCGCCCTGGCGTGGCTGGCATCCAGCACCACGCGCTCGCGTGCAGCCCGCACCATGGCGACTGCGGCTTCAACATCGCGGGCGCGGCCTGACGCAAGAAGCCACGCGGCCGCGGCGCAGGCGCTTCGCGAGCAACCCAGGGCGCAGCAGACGAGTACCGGACCTCGCGCCCGCAGCCGTTCGATTGTTCGCGCCGCGTGCGCGAGGATATCGGACGTCGGCGCGGTAAGGTCGAGAACCGGCACGACGGCGAGCGACTTGCCGTTCGCGCGCAGCTCGAACTCTGCCGTGAGGTCGACCACCGCCCCAAATGATGAAGCGGCGAGCTCGCGCGCGGTCGGCACACGTCCCAGGAACACGTTGTCGGCGACGACTACCGCCCGCGGATCGCGCCAGGTCCACGCGCGCGAATTGAGCCACGCGCCAGCGAGGTATGGAGCGAAAAGCCAGCGCGCCGCAACGGACAGCCGCCCGTCCGCGCCTTTCTGAAACGCACCGGCGCCGAGGGCCGCATACGCCAGCGCAACCAGCAGCAGTGACACGCTTACCCAAAGCAGCCAGAGCGCCCATCCGCCGGCAGCAATTGCGATCGCAGCGAGCAGCAGCGACCCGGCCGCGTACCGTGCCGCCAGACGCAGGCGTTGAGGTTCGCGCGTCCATTCCCACTGCGAAGCCATCGACCGTCCGTCGCCTTCGCCGGGGAACGGCCATGCCCACATGCAGAGCGCGCCGAGCAGCAGGCCCGTGGGAATGTCGATGAAGTGATGCTGGTATGTCGTCAGCACTGAGCCGCACACCAGCAGGAGCCACGCCTCCATCACGATGCGTGCGACACCCGACAGCTTGCGCGCGTATAACGCCCACAGAATCGCGGCCAGCGCGATGTGCAGCGAGGGAAGCTGGTTGAACGGCTTGTCGAAGCTCGCGAGCGCTGCGAACATCAGGCCCCAGAACCCGTCAGGGGCGGGCGGGGCAAACGAGAAGCGCAGCGGGAACAGGACAAAACAGGCAACCGCGATCAGTTGCGCCGTGAGCAGACGTCTCGCATGCGTATCCAGCTCGCTGCGGGTCGTGCAAATGAAGAGCGACAATGCGTAGAAGAGGTCGATCGACCAGTACGGCAATATCGTCCAGTCCCAGAACGGGATGCGGGCCTCCCAGTCGAACACGACCGAGGGCACGTGCGCGCGCTGTCCGGCGTACCAGTTGGCGAGTCCATAGCTCAGGAAGAAGAACGGCCCGAGAAAAGCGAGCCACGCCAGCGCGCGGCGCCATGGCAGCGGGGGCACTGTCGAAACGGCCGGATCCAACCGTCCGTTCATCGCGGCCCCGCCGCGGCTACGCGCCGGAGCAGCCCGTTCAACGCTCATAGACGTTGCGCCAGGGAAACTGTGAAAATGCCCGACTCGCCGATGCGCTGCGTCAGCTTGCGAAAACCGGCGGCGACGACAAGCTGATCGAGCTCCTGCTGGGTGCGACGGCGCATCAACCACGCCGCGCCCTGCCGGTGGCTCGTCAATGCGCGCGCGATCAACTCGAGCTGGGGATGCCACGGCTGCCCCGTATAGACGAGAAAGCCGCCCGGTGCGATCGCATCGGCCAGGCCCGCAAGCGAATGGCGCACGGGGCCGTTGTCCGGCATCAGCTCGTAGAGTCCCGAAACGATCCCGAGCGTCGGTTTCGGCGAGAGTGCGGCGAGGCTTGCGCGGTCCAGCGCGTCGCCCTGAGTGAAGCGCGCGATGTCGGCCAGGCCTTTGTCGCGGATGAGCGCCGTCCCTCTGTCCACGTTGATCTGGCTGTAGTCGCGCAGCAGGATCGAGTCCGGCCGCTCGCTCGCGCCGTTTCCGTGGAACGCCCCGGAGCCGGGCGCCGCGACCGAGTCGAGCACGTAGCGGCCGTGCCCCGCGGCGATGTCGAGGATGTGCACGGCCATTCCGGCCGCGCGCAATCGCGCCATCGCCTCGCGCAGCAGCGCCTCGACGTCGAGCTTGCGCTGCCGGATGCCGCGCCAGCCGATCGCATCGAGATAGATCCGGTCGATGAAGCGCCCGAGCGGCGTACGACCGCCCGCTCGATTGCGGTAGATGTAGTCGAGCGAGCTGCCCGAGTCAAACCCGGTTGCGTGGCCGAGGCGAATGCCGTCCGACAGCAGGCCGCCTAAGCGCAGGTTAGCGCGCGTCGCGGCCCAATACAGGCCGCGTGGCGACAGCGGGGAAAGGTGCGAGGCGAGCGCATCGGCTTCCTCGCGCGTAGGGCCGTATTGATCGGCGTCAACGAGATCGGGCGCCGCGTACGGCCTGGCGAACACGCGGAGCAGAAACGCTCGCATGCGATCGACGGCGCGGCCACGATCGCGCTCGCCCAGGGTATCGTGCAGGAAGCCGCGGAGCACATGACGCTCCTTGACGCTCGCGCCCAGGCGATCGAAGAATGCGTGCTGCGGCCGGTGATGCACGACCCAATCGTTGCCTGAAATCAGGAGCTGCGTCGGCACCGTGATCGCCTGTGCATCCTCCACGACACGATCGGCGGCCTCCTGCAGGCCGAGCAGGACATTGACCGAGATCGCGCGCGAGAGCAGGGGATCGGAGTCGTAGCTCGCAATGCGCGCCGGATCGTGCGTCAGGAACTTCGCCTTGACGTAGCTCGTCACGAAGAAATTGCCGCGCAGTCTGCGCATGAGCCGCAGTCCCGGCAGCGCGAACGGGACATAGAGCTTCACCCGGAATGCCGGCGAGGCGAGGACCATGCCACGGATTGCCGGTGCGTAGTCGTGCACCCAGGTGGCGACGAGCACGGCGCCGACACTCTGCGCGACGATGCCGATATCCGGCGACGCGTAGCCATGCCGGGCGCCGATGTTGTCCACGAACGTCTGCACGTCGCGCACCGATGTGCCGAAACTCGGCGAGTCGCCGCGCGCTCCCGGCGAGCGCCCATGGCCCCGCGAATCCCAGGCGAAGAAATCGAAGTCGGGCAGCGCGAGCTCGTCGACCAGGTGTGCCATGCGCCCCGAATGCTCGTGGCCGCGATGGAAGAGCACGATCGCCCCACGGGGCGGACCCTGGATGGCCGGCCAGTGCCGATAGAAAAGATTGACGCCATCGTGCGTAGCAAATGCACGCTCGAAAACCGGCCGCAGCTGCGCGCCCACCGGCATGTCGTTCATGTCAATCCACCTCCCGCAGGCCGCTCCGCACCCGGTTCAGGATCGTCAACACCAGGGCCAAGGCCATCGCCGGCATCGCCAACGCCGCCCATTCCGGCAGCGGCCCTCCAAGGCCCGCCCACAGCCCGAGCGCGCCAAAGACGAACGCGCGGTCGCTCTTGCCCATCGGGCCATCGAAGCGCCGCGACGCGCCGACCAGCGGCCCGAGCGCGCCCGCATATTCGCTCAGCAACGCGAGCACGATCACGATGCCGATCCACAGCGGCGAGAACGGCGGCAGCAGCGCGAACGGCAGATA
>DATFWO010000317.1:0-18727 GCA_035259205.1 Burkholderiales bacterium
CCCCGCCGTACGCAGCGCCGGGGCCGGCACGCTCATCGTTGCCGATGGCACGAGCTGCCGCCACCAGATCAGCGACGGCGCCGGCCGCCCTGCCGTTCACGTCGCGCGCGTCCTGCAGGCTGCGTTGCATGAGCGGTAAGCGGTAAGAATCCAGGCGGTAAGCGACCTCGCGCTGCCGGCGCTCGCGCCTGCGGTTCGCCGCATCAATCTGGAAACCAAAAAATGGGACTATTGACCGGAAAGATCGCCGTCATAACGGGCGCGTCCACCGCGCGTGGCATAGGCAACGCCATCGCCAACCGGTTCGCGGAATCGGGCGCCTCGATCTATCTGGTCGCGGAGGGCACGGTCGAGCGGCTGAAAGCCACGCAGGATGAGTGCCGCGCTTATCCCGCGGCCGGACGTATCGAATACGGTGTGTTCGATCTCGCCGAGCGCGGCGCGGCGGAGCGGATGATAGAAACGGCGGCTCGACTATTCGGGCGAATCGACGTTCTCGTCAACAATGCCGGCATACGGGCGGCATACGATTTCGGCGACTATACGCGCGACACTTTCGAGCGGGTCGTCGCCGTCAACCTCGCCGCCCCCTTTTTCGCGAGCCAGGCGGTGGTGCCGGTCATGCGCAGGCAGGGCGGCGGTCGCATCATTCATATTGCAAGCCAGCTTGCACGCGTGACGTACGCGAAGCGGGCGCTCTACGGCCTCACCAAGGCGGCGCTGGTGCACCTCACCAAGTCCATGGCCTATGAGCTGGCACGCGACGGGATCGTGGTCAATTCCATCAGCCCGGGACCGGTGAAGACTCAGTTCATTATGGACCGCGATGCGGCTCAACCCGAGGCGGCGCGGCGGCGGGTCGAGACCTATCTTCCTGTCGGCCGGCTGGGCGAACCCGGGGAGATCGCGGAGGTCGCGCTGTTCCTCGCCAGCACTTCGCCAAGCTATCTGCAGGGCGAAGACATCTGTGTGGATGGGGGATACACCGCTCACTAGGGACTCCGTCCCTACGTACCAGACACTGCGTCCCACATACTGCGTCCCACATACTGCGTCGCAGATACTACGTCCCAGATACTGCGTTCCAGGTACTGCGTTCCAGGTACTGCGTCCCAGGTACTACGTCCCAGAGACTCGTCTCAGATACGGCGTCGCAGATAGGCCGCCTTAGATGGGGCGTCTTAACCACGTTTCATCTGGGACGCACTAGCTGAAACGCATCACTTGGGACGCACCATCTGGGACGCATCACTTGAGACGTACTAGTCGGGACGCGGTACGTCGTTAGTGCGCGACACGCTAACCTCCCCGGAGATCGGCGTTTTCTCCCTTTGCGGCATTTACCTGTTGCGGCGGGACGACACGCTGGCAGCTGCGGATGCCCTTCAATCGGTTGATTCACATCCATTCGAGCCTGTGGCACGCGCATTGCTTCCAGCGACAGATATTGAACAGAGCGACTGGGGATAACCATGCGCGAGCCGAAATATGCAGTCCTGGCACTGGCAGTGATATTCGCAGCAGGCGGTGCCGCTGCCGCGTACAGCCAATCAACATCGGGCGACGAAAGGAATGGTGTGCGTTTCGTCGAAGTGCCGCTGACCGTCAATCGGGACGAGCAGGCCGCTGCGGTTATCCGCAGCATAGACAGTGAGAAGCGCGTCATTGAATCGAGTCCCATCAGCAGCGCCGAGCTGGCCCGGGGCCGCGCTGCCGGGGAAATCCAAGCGACGGAAAGGTCGGATACTCGCATCCTGCCGGAAGGTAGCGGCAATGCGCGCGCGGCGGTCGGAGCCGGCGGACAACCCGACGCTAGGACGCGCGCGGGCACCCAGCCCGACCTGGAGATAGTTCGCGCGGGGGGTGAGGACAGAGACCGCGCGAAGCCCCAAGCCGTCATACGCATCGACGATGTGGCGCGGTCCCGTGAGCACGCGAGATATGAGGCTGAGAAGAAACGTCGCGCCGCCGGCAAGCCCGCGCCCGACGTCAATGTGAGCGACAGCTTCAGCGGGCCTGCCGTCGTGGAGTTGCGCTAGAGGTCCTTGCCAGTCGTCTCTATTTTCCTGCGGGGGAAGACGATTGGAGCCCGCTGGAATTTCCCCTACGGGCATTTTGGCCCTTAGAAGCGCGTGAGCCGCTACGGCGCCATACGCATGGGCCCGTCTCCTGCGCCGGCGGCCGTCAGAGTTCCGGGCGGCCATGCGGCTGCCGGCAGAAGCACCTCCACGGTAGTGCCGCTGCCCTGCTCGCTCGCGAGTGCGATTGAGCCGCCGCAGCGCTCGACAATGCGTTTGGCGAGCGGCAATCCAACGCCGATGCCTTTCGCCTTGGTGGTGTGAAACGGCTTGAACGCGTTCGCCAGTTGCGCGCGGCTCATGCCCGGCCCGCTGTCGTGAATGCTTACGCGCAGCCACCGCTCCCGGTCGCGCTGCACGATCACGGCGATGCGTCCGTCGTGTTCGATTGCCTCGACGGCATTGGCGATCAGGCTATTGAACACCTGCCCCAGTATCAGGGGGTCGGCAGTGACAGTCGGCAGCGTGTCGCCGACGCGCGCGGAAGCGCGTATGCCACGCCGCTCCAGCTCGCGCTCGAAACTTTGCAAGCTCACCTGCACCAGGGGGCCGACCTGAATCGGCTCGAGCCTGCCTGCCAGCGGCTGCGAATAGGAAAGCAGCCCGCGCACCCACGATTCGAGCCGGTCGACTTCGGCCACGATGTCGCGTGCCGCCTCGCGCCAGTGCGGCGGTTCCGAATCCAGGGCGAGTTCGGCCGAGGACCGGATCGAGGCGAGAGGATTGCGGATGCCGTGGGCGACGGCGGAGCCCATCTCCCCCACCACGGCAAGCGTTTCCGATTGAACGAGGCGCTCGCGTTGCATTCGGATCAGGTCGTCGGCGCGCCGCACCATCCAGAACAGCGCAACATAGAGAAAGACCCCTGCGAGCGCGGCGCCGATCCAGATGGCGCGCCGGCCCGTGTTGATGGCCTCGAACAGCGCCTGTGGCGAGCGGTAAAGCTCGACCACGCCGATTACGCCTCCCTGCGACTCGTCCCGTACTGGAGCGTAGATCTCGACAAAGTAGAGGTGCCGCGGGTTCAGGTCCTCATGCTCGAGTTTGCCGCTTACTCCGCCGTGGACGACGAGCTCGCCGCCCAGCGCGTGCTCGAGCTCCAGGTTGTCGGAGAACTGGCGAGCGATCAGCGCAGGGTCGGAGGACCAGATTATCGTGCGGTCGCGCGCGTAGAGGTTGGCGCGCAGGACGTCCGGCAGGTCCGAGACGTGCGCGAAGAACTCCCTCAGTTCACTGGCCGGCTCGCTACGCCCGCTGGCGAAATAACCACCTGCCTTTTCGACACGGACTATGCTGTCGATGAACTGCTGGGTGAGGCGCCCTTCCTGCTGCAACATGCGCTCGGTGAGAAAGCCCGACAACTGCCAGCCCGAGACCGCGCTGATCGAAGCGATCGACACCAGGCCGACTGCCGCGAACCAGCGGCTGAGGTTGAACGACGCGTGATTGAGCATTTGCGCGTGCAGCTACCGCCGTCGACTACGGCTCACATGTACTTCGTATCCGCTAATGAACGCCGATGCGTCCGCGGGGGGAGACCTGGGCCGGGTGATCCTCTACCCCAGATCCCGCCCCGCGACGCGTCTGCTTCCGCTGATCGCCGGAACCCGGGATCAGGCACACTCGGGATGCATGTCTTCGATGTCGTCCGCACCGTCGCAGCCCGAACCGCCAGGGGTGCGGGTCCCGCGGCCCGAGCCTTTCGCGGCGAGCGCTTCGACCTCGTGCGGGAGATCTTCCGGCACCACGTCATCATGGCCGCCGCGGCCTTTGGATGCGACAACGCAGGCCAGGTCGTCGCCGTGATCATCACAATTCGGATGCTCGACCGCGTCATCACGGCCGCCGCGGCCCTTGGCCGCGAGAACGCATGCAAGATCGTCGCCGCGGTCGTCACATACCGGATGTTCGATCACATCATCACGGCCGCGCCCCTGCCTGGCTACTTCAATGGCGGTGATCGAAATCTCCTTGCCTTGCCAGCTGCTCCAGCCTGCCTGGGTCGAATCGCTGGCTGCGAACGTGCTCGACGCGCTGAGGCCGAAAGCCGCGATGAAAGCTGCAATGAGTTTGGTCTTCGGGTGCATTGAACTCTCCTTTAACTTGATGTGAAGTGATTGGTGTGCGTTCCCTGTTTCATGGGGACACCTTGCCCACGCGATGTCCTTATGCAGAAGGCGTACCAAGTCGCGGGGCCGACGCAGCGTGCCGAGGTAAACTGCTGAGAGATCGGAGGTTATCGAGCGCGCCGCGAAGCCGGATGTGGGGTACGCCGCGGGCTGTTGGGCCGGGCAGCGGGTTATATCCCCCACCAAATCGGGTTATCTGCCCCACTCTGTACGAGACGGGAGCGCTACCGCGTAAGAGAGTATTCAGCCCTTCGGTTCGGCTCTATTCCCGGAAGTACGAAGCTCGAAGACCGACCCGTCATCGGTACGAGCGCACGGACTCCGCAACGTGCGCCGTGGCGTTGAACTTGACAATCCGTATTGTGGTCAATAGCCTGCGCTTAAGGCAGTGACCGGTGACCGGTAATCAGCGATCGGTTGACCGGCAGCCGGTGTTCAGTGACCTCGCCGCGACGGCCTGGCGGCGTGCCGTCCCGATAATCCAGCCAGGACTCAGTGAAGGATGGATCAACCTGTTGCAACTAGCGGCGCGCCCGCGCCGGGTGCCGCGACCAGCCCCTGGCTGCTCGAAGTCGAAAACCTGCACGTGCATTTCGTCACCACGCGCGGCGTGGTGCGCGCAGTCGAGGGCATCTCGTACAAAGTGAAGCCCGGAGAGACCGTCGCCCTCGTCGGCGAATCGGGCTGCGGCAAGTCCGTTTCATCGCTCGCCATCATGAGGCTGCTCGCCAGGCCGGCGGGCCGCATCGTCGCCGGCCGCATCCTGTTTCAGGGCCGCAACCTTCTCGACCTGGAGGAGGACGAGATGCGGGCAATCCGCGGGCGGGACATCGCGATGATCTTCCAGGAGCCGATGACCTCGCTCAACCCGGTGCTCACCATCGGCTTCCAGATCATGGAGCCGCTGCTGATCCACCTCGGAATGACGGAGGAAGCGGCCCGCTCGCGCGCGACCGAGCTGCTCAAGATGGTGGGCATGCCCGATCCCGAGCGCCGGCTCGATCAATATCCACACCAGTTCTCGGGCGGCATGCGCCAGCGGGTCATGATCGCGATCGCGCTTTCCTGTAATCCGAAGCTCGTCATCGCCGACGAACCGACCACCGCGCTCGACGTGACGATACAGGCGCAGATCCTGAAGCTGATGAAAGATCTCTCGCGCGATCTCGGCATTGCGCTCGTCGTCATCACGCACAATCTCGGGGTCGTTGCCCGCTATGCCGATCGCGTGAACGTGATGTATGCCGCGCGGATGGCCGAACAGGGCAGCGCCGGGGCGGTATTCGGCAAGCCCCTGCATCCCTACACCGCTGGGCTGCTGCGCTCGGTGCCCCGCCTCGATCAGCCGCGCGGCAGGAAGCTCGAGACCATCGAGGGCCTGCCGCCCAATCTGCTCGCTCCCCCGCCGGGCTGCCGGTTCGCTCCCCGCTGCCCCGCCCGGCTGGACGCGTGCGTTGCGGCGCTTCCGGAGCTCGTCGAAGTAGAGGCGCAGCGTCATTCGGCCTGCATCCGGGCGAAGGAATTGTCACAAGTGGGGCCGGTCGGTCTTGGGCTGCAGCAGGCGGCGCGCGAGCAGCCGGTGCCGAAAAAGCTGGAGGCGGCGCAACCCCTGCTCAGGGTCCACGAGCTGCGAACCTACTTCGAGGTCGGAGCCGGGCTCCAGGCGTTCCGCGGCAGACACCTGGAAGTGCGTGCCGTGGATGGACTCTCGTTCGAGGTCCACAGGGGCGAGACGCTGGGGCTCGTGGGCGAATCCGGCTGCGGCAAGACGACCGTGGGCCGGACACTCCTCAGGCTGGAGCAGCCCACTTCCGGAGAGATCGTCTTCGACGGCACTAACGTGACGCGCGTTGGCGGCCAGCAACTCAAGGACTATCGCCGCAAGATCCAGGTCATCTTTCAGGATCCGTACAGCTCTCTGAATCCGCGAATGACGGTCGGAGAGATCATCGCCGAGCCGATGATGGTGTATCGCCTCGTACCCGATCGCAAGGCTGCGCGCAGCAGGGTCGCCGAGCTGCTGGCGCAAGTGGGGCTTTTCGAGTACATGGCCGAGCGCTATCCACACGAGCTCTCGGGCGGGCAGCGCCAGCGCGTGGGCATTGCCCGCGCCCTCGCGATGCAGCCCACTTTTATCGTCTGCGACGAACCGGTTTCGGCGCTCGATGTGTCGATCCAGGCGCAGATCATCAACCTGCTGGAAGATCTGCAACAGAAGTTCGGGCTGACGTTCCTGTTCATCGCCCATGACCTTGCGGTCGTGCGGCACATTTCGGATCGCGTCGTCGTCATGTATCTGGGCAAGGTGATGGAAATCGCCGACCGCGATGCCCTTTATTCCGATCCGCTGCATCCGTACACGAAGGCGCTGCTCGATGCCGTGCCCATACCCGATCCGGCGCTGGAGGCGCAGCGCGAGTATCGCGTGCTCGGCGGAGAAGTGCCGAGCCCGCTCAACCCGCCGCGGGGCTGCGTCTTCCATACGCGCTGCCCGCTCGCGAGCGAGGAGTGTAAGATGCAAATCCCCGAGTTGAGAGAAGTGCGCACTAAGCACTTTGCCGCGTGCATCAAGGTTTGATACTTCGTGACTGATAAGGCGTGACTGGTGAAACGTGACTGATGGTTCGTGACTGATGGGCGTGGCTAGGGCCGTAACAGGAAAGCCGCCATACCAGACACGTTTTTCCAGTCACGCAGGACCAGTCACGGTTCACCAGTCACGGTCCATCAAAAAGAAGGAGGAGGCATGAAACCGTACCTGGCATTTTTTCTCTGCGCGACGGCGTTGGCGGCCGCAACGGGCGCGATCGGCGCCGATACGCCCAAGCACGGAGGGGTGCTCAAGTTCGCCGTGGGCGCCGAACCGCCCAACTACGACTGCCACGCGCAGACTTCATTCGCGTTCATCCATCCGGTAGCTCCGCACTACAGCACCCTGCTCAAGTTCGACACCGCGAAATACCCCGCGATCAAGGGCGATCTCGCCGAGTCGTGGAACGTGGCAAAGGACGGGCTCACCTACACGTTCAAGCTCAGGAAGGGCGTCAAGTTCCACGACGGCTCGACCTTTTCCTCAGAGGACATCAAGGCGACCTACGAACGCCTGCGCAACCCGCCCCAGGGAGTCCTCTCGATCCGCCAGGCGAGCTATGCCGATATCGCGTCGATCGAGACGCCCGATCCGTTGACAGTGGTGTTCAAGCTGAAGAAGCCGAATGCATCGATGCTCACCAACTTCGCGAGCCCCTGGGACTGCGTGTATAGCGCAGCCAAGCTGAAGCAGGATCCAAAGTTCCCCGAACGCAACATCATGGGCACCGGCCCTTTCACCTTCGCCGGGCACGTGGCCGGCTCCCACTGGACGGGCCGCAAGTTCGACGACTATTTCGAGAAAGGCAAGCCCTACTTGAACGGCTACGTCGCGATCTTCATCAGCGGCGCGCCCATGGTGAACGCGCTCGCCGCGGGTGAAGTGATGGCGGAATTCCGCGGGCAGTCACCTGCCGACCGCGACCGGCTGGTGAAGGCTCTTGGCGACAAGGCCGTGGTCCAGGAGTCGCCCTGGGTGTGCTCGCTGGTCGTCACGTTCAATACCAAGAAGAAGCCCTTCGACGACCCGCGGGTGAGGCGGGCGCTGTCGCTCGGAATCGACCGCTGGGGCGGCGCGCAGGCGCTCTCCCGGGTCGCGCTGGTGCGCCACGTCGGCGGTATCCTGCGCCCGGGCTACGACCTCGCGGCGAACGAAAAGGATCTGCTCTCCTATCCCGGCTTTTCCAAGGACATCAACGCCTCGCGCGCGGAGGCGAAGAAGCTCCTGCAGGCGGCGGGCGTGCCGAGCCTCACCTTCACGCTCACCAACCGCAACGTCGCGATGCCGTATACACCAGTCGGGGTGTTCCTCATCGACCAGTGGCGTCAGATCGGAGTGAACGTCAAGCACGAACAGCTCGAGACCCGCCTGTATCTGGCAGCGCAGCAGCGCGATAACCCGACGTTCGACGCCGCGCTCGACTTCAACTGCGACTTCATGGACGAGCCGAACCTGCAACTGCAGAAATACCTTTCGCACGACCGCTCGACGATCAACTACGCGCAGCAGACCGATCGCACGCTGGACGACCTTTTCGACAAGCAGTCGGGCGAGCTCGACAAGAAGAAGCGTTACGCGATCCTGCGCGAGTTCGAAAAGCGCGCGCTCGAGCAGGCCTACACCATCCCGACGATCTGGTGGCACCGCATCATCGTCCATCACAAGGCGATGAAGGGCTGGCACATTACGCCGAGCCATTACGTGGGGCAGGATCTGGCGGATGTGTGGCTGGATCAGTAGCGTTGCAAAAGCGTCTCAGATACCACGTCTCAGATAAGTCGTCTCAGATAGTGCGTCCCAGATACGGCGTTGGCGAAGAGGTCTTGCCAGCGACGCTTCATCTGCGACGCCTCACCTGGGACGCTTCACCTGGGACGCCCGACCTAAGACGCGTTCCGGACTGATGCTCCGCTTCATCCTCCACCGTATCCTGCTGATGGTTCCGACGCTGCTCGGCGTCGCGGTGCTGGTTTTCTTTCTGCTGCGCCTGATGCCGGGCGATCCCGTGGCGACCATGCTGCTCGGCGACAGCGGCGCGGCCAACATCTCGCCGGCGGCCATCGCCTCCGAGCGCGCGCGGCTCGGGCTCGACCAGCCGCTTTACGTGCAGTTCTTCAAGTGGTTCTGGGGAGTGCTGCACGGCGACTTCGGCTATTCGATGTGGACCGGGCAACCGGTCACCTACGAGATCGGGATCCGGCTCGAGCTTTCGCTCGAAGTCGCGATTCTCGCGACCATCCTGGCGATCCTGCTCGCCCTGCCCCTGGGCACGCTATCCGCGATCTTCAAGGACACCTGGATCGACCAGACGATACGCGTATTTTCGATCGCGGGGCTGGCGGTGCCCTCGTTCTGGCTGGGGATGATCACGATACTGCTGCTGCTCACCTACTTTCACTGGATACCGCCGCTCACCTTCACCCCGCTGTGGCAGAGCCCGTGGGAGAACCTCAGGCAGCTCATCTGGCCCGCGCTGACGGTTGGCTACCGCTACTCCGCGGTGTCGACGCGCATGATGCGCTCCTCGATCCTGGAAGTGCTGCAGGAGGACTACATCCGGACCGCCCGCGCCAAGGGTGTCATGGAGCGGCTTGTCGTCGCACGGCACGCCATGCGCAACGCGATGCTGCCGGTGGTAACGGTGATCGGACTGGAATTCGCGTTTCTGATCGGAGGCCTGGTGGTGACGGAGCAGGTATTCAACCTGAACGGCATCGGCAAGCTCTTCGTCCAGGCGGTAGCGCGCAGCGATTTCACCATGATCCAGGCTCTGGTGCTGCTCGTTTCGGTGTTCTTCGTGCTGATCAATTTCGTGATCGACATGCTCTACGCTTTTCTCGACCCGAGGATCCGCTACCGCTGACCGGGTCGAAAAAAAAGCGTGATAAGCGATGGGTGATAAGTGATAAGTGCTTTGCAAATGTCGAGCTGGCGGATTCCGGCTGCGCCGGGAGTATCCATCACTCACCCGTCACCCATCACGCCTTCCCGAGTGCAATGAGCACGGCGAACGCTCCAGCAATCACCTATCGGGTGCCCAAGAGGCAGCACCCCGTTCTCCTGTTCATGTCGCAGCAGCCGCTCGGCGCGGCGGGGCTCGTCATCATCGTCCTGATGGGCGTGTGCGCCGCCTTCGCTCCGTGGGTCGCCCCGTACGATCCGTTGACGGTGGATTACGGCGCGATGCTTGCGGCGCCGTCCGCCGCCCACTGGCTGGGCACCGACTCGTTCGGGCGCGACGTGCTCTCCCGCGTCATCTACGGCGCGCGCACCGCGCTCGCGATCGGGTTCATCGCTTCCTTTATCGGTTCCACCATGGGCGGGGTGATCGGGGTCGTGTCCGCGTATTGCGGCGGGAAAATCGATCTGGTGATCCAGGGGGTGATGGACGTGCTGCTCTCATTCCCGATCATCGTGCTGGCGATCACGGTGGTGGCGATACTGGGCAACTACGTGGTGCTCGGGCTCGACATCAACCTGATCGTTGCGATCGCCATTCCGATGCTGCCGCGCGTGGAGCGCGTGGTGCGCGCCTCCGCGCTGGCGGTGCGCGAGCTGCCGTACGTCGACGCGGCACGTGCGGCAGGCTACTCGCATGCTCGCATCGTCTTTCGCCACATGATGCCCAACGTGGTCGCGCCGTATCTCATCATGCTGACGGCGTTCGTGGCGCAGGCAATCCTGGCGGAGGCTTCACTTTCCTTCCTCGGGCTCGGCGTCACGGAGCCCACGCCGTCTTGGGGATTGATGCTGTCGGGCTCCGCCGCGGACTTCTACGAGCAGGCGCCGTGGATGATCGTGTTTCCCGGGATTGCGATCAGCCTGGGCGTGTTCGCATTCAATCTCTTCGGGGACTCGCTGCGGGACTGGCTGGATCCGAAGATCAAGCTCTAACCTCGGTGACTCGTGACGGGTGACTCGTGCGAGAGGTGTTTTGATTGACCTGATGTCGGGGCCTTGACTCGGAGCGTTACTGTTTTGCAGTGGTGCGACTCGGCCAGGGGGAGGGTGAACGGGCAGCGTGTGTCCTCAAGATATCGTTCCAGAATTTACCAATTTCGTCGACCAATTTTCGAAACGCTTCCGATTCGGCTTTCTTCCGCGCATTGTCAACAGCTTCGGAACTCGACCAGAACGTCGCGCGTTGTTCTTCCATGCTGGTGGATTCCGCCACGCCATAGACGAAGCCTGTCCGCACGTCGAACAGCGCCGCGGAAGCAGTTGAAGTCACCTTGGCCTTCTTGTTCGGCAAGAACCCCAAAGTGATGAGCGCCAGGGGGCCGATATCGGTGTTCTCGATGTTAAACCCCGTATCGAGGGAGTACACCAGCAACAAGTCCGCCTTGAGGGTTGCGGCGCTCTGCCTTAGGTCTTTTGCAGACGTGAGTTTCTCTGGTAAGAGCATCCGGTTCATGAGCGCCAACCCGGCTACTTGCGGAAGTTTGGCAAGCGTGTCGTAGCTTGCCTCGGGCTCCACGTCTCGCGTTGTAACCACGCAGTACCGCCCTGAGCCGTAACAGCGGTTGCCTTGGGAGTAATAGCCAGAGGCCTGAACCCTCACCACCGCCACGCGTGCCGGAAAGGGCGCAGCCGGCTCTAGCTTCAGTAGCTCCGCGATATCGGGATCGGCCTTGAAGAGGGTTTCAATGTTGACGCCTCCCCCCGGCGTCAAATAGGTCGCACAACCCGCCGCAGCCACAAGCAGGATTGCGCAGAATGATCTTGGGGCCCACAAACCGATGAGGTTCCGTGCTGCGACCATGTGCTCCTCCGATTAGTCGAGTTTTACAATCGTGGGAAAATAATCCCACATATGATGGGACAATATTCCCAAATGTGAGACTTGTCAAGAGCACGATTCCCAGCTGGTCGTGTTAGCCTTTGGGAGAACGACTGGAGTATTGAAAGATGATTTCCAAGAACATCACGCAGGCATTGAGCGATGCGGCGCAGAACGTGCTTCGCCCGCTGGTGCGGGTAATGCTGCGCAACGGCATTCCATATGGGGTTTTCGCCGACATTGCACGACACGTCTACGTGGAAATCGGAGAGAAAGATTTCGCGCTGCCCGGCAAGAAGCAAACCGTGTCGCGCATATCGACGATCACGGGCCTGACGCGGAAAGAGGTCACGCGCATCCAGGCAGCCGAAACGGTGAATCGAGCAGCCCACAGCGAGCGCTACCACCGGCCGGCCCGGGTGATCGGCGGCTGGGTGCGTGACAAGGCTTATCACGACCGGAAGGGGCGACCTGCCGATCTGCCGGTGGAGGGTGAAACCGGAAGTTTTTCGGCGCTGGTGCGCGATTTCAGCGGCGATATTCCGCCGCGTGCTATTGCCGACGAGTTGGCGCGCGTGGGCGCAATAGAGATCCTTCCAAACGGTAATGTACGTCTACTGACCCGGGCTTATATCCCGCGCGGCGACCAAGTCGAGAAGATCGGGATCCTTGGCGAGGACGTGGCTGATCTGATCCGAACCATTGATCACAATCTGACCTGTGCACCGGGCCAGGCGTACTTTCAGCGCCGGGTGAGTTACGACAACATCCCCCGGGAGATGATGACGGCGCTTACTAAGAAGATCGCGCGCAAGGCACAGTCATGTCTTGAGTCGCTGGACCGTCTGCTTGGCGCGGCCGATCGGGATCGCAATCCCGCCGTTAAAGGGACTGGTCGGGTGCGCACTGGCGTTGGAATCTATTACTTCGAGGATCGTGCCGAATGATAACGAGAGCGCACTGTCGCATTCTGTTCATGATCACGATATGTGTTGCCATCGTGTCGATTGCCGGCTGTGCCGCCAATCCCCGCAGTGACGGTGGAATCGTGGGCACGGGAAATAGCGTGGATTGCCAAACCCAGATGAAAAAAAGCGCGCCGCCCGAACCTTTGCCGGAAGAGTGCAAGACCCTGGGCGGGGCGTCACGCTAGAGTCCACGATTCACGAATCAGCTTCTTCACGCTCCGGCATACGCCCGCTTGAGCTTTCGATATCGAGTTTCTTCATCTGCACAGCGCCGCCATCGCTCCTTGCGATTTTTCGAGATCGCGGCCGGTCATCATCTCGCTCAGCGCTTGCTTGCGCGAGCTCGTTAGACACGCCCAAAATCGGGACAGTGGTGAAACATGCGGGCTAGGCGTGGCTATCGAATTCTTTGCGGTACGCAATCCCGTTCGCGTCGAGCCAATCCTTCACGGCGTAGTAATCCTGGAAACGCTCGCGCATGAGCTTGAAAATACCGGGCGCTCCACTATTGTAGGAGCGCTCGGCGTTGGCTTGGAGCAATGCGAGAATCCGGGCCTTGTCTTCCGCTGCGATATGCAGCAGGAATGCGACATCGCTCCCAAAGCTGCGCTCGGCCTTCTCGCTGTGATCGTATAGCTCGACGATGAGCGAGCCGTCCGGACCGCTGTAAAGAAACGTAGCCGTGCCGGGCAATCCGCCCGTTAGCTTCACTGCGTCAGGCCCGGGACCTTGCGTGTACATTTTCGCGCAGCTAGCCAGAACCCTGAAACTTGAAACCAGAAACCACTCTCTCTAGTCGCTAAGCTTAGACCGGCGCCGCCGCTCTAGCACAGCGGCTAGTTCTTCGTAGTAGGCCGATTCGACGGGCAAGTTGCCACGGCCGGCGCGCGCGAGGAGGAAGTTGATGCGCGCGAGGAGTCGCGAGCGGCCGTCTTCGTCCTCGACGGTTTGCAGCAACTGTTCGAGTTTGTGGATTTCGCCGGAGGTTTCCAGCTCGGGCGGAAGGAAGCCGGAATTCTTCAGCAACCGGTAGGCTACGCGCAGCTCTTCCGGCACCAGCGCATCGCTATCGAGGTCGAGCGGCAAACCGGCGCCGGGCAGATCGTCGAACTCGCCATCCGCCAGCGCCTGGCGGATGCGCCGTTCGGCTAGGTCGTCGAGCAGGCTCATGGGTCGGGACTAGTAACCAGTGACGGGTGACGACGGACGGGTGACGAGTGTCGAGAGCCAGTCACGCTTCCCTGGAGTATCGCCTCAACTTGGCTTCGTCTACTTCGATGCCCAAGCCGGGGCCGGTCGGCACATCGATATGCCCTCCGCTGAACACGTGCGGCGTCTTGAGGATGTCGTCGATGAGATGCTGGCTTGAAAAGCCCACGCCCCACTCCACCGCGGGGACGGCGGCTGCCAACTGCAAAATTGCCGCAGTGGAGATCCCGGTCTCCGCGACCTTGGAAGCGAGATTCACTTTCAGGCCCAGCTTTTCGCAGAGCAATGCGGCGTCGTAGACCGGGCGTATGCCGCCCAGCTTGATCGTCTTCAGGCTGAATCCACCCGCCGCACCGGCCTCATGGTGGCGCCGGATGTCGTCGAGCGAGTGCAGGCCCTCGTCGCAGCCGACCTTGATTCGGCTCGCGCCGGCCACCCGGGCCATGCCTTCGAGGTCGTTCCACGCGACGGGTTGCTCGAAGAACGCAAGCCGGGTATCGGCGACGGCCTGGACGTAAGAGATAGCCTGTTCCGGGGTCCAGCCCTGGTTCGCGTCGGCGCAGATGAGGATGTCGCGGTTGCCGTCGAGCGCATCGCAGATCTTACGGGTACGCTCGGCATCATCGCGCGGGTCAGCGACGCCCACCTTGATCTTGAATGCGACATGGCCCTCGGCCCGGGTGCGCATGGCTTCCTCGACGTCGGCGGCGATGCCCTTGCCGGTGCCGACCATGCATAGGATCGGGATTCGTTCGCGGCGCTTCGGGCCGAGCAGATCGTGCACGGGCTTGCGCGTGGCGCGGCCGAGCGCATCGTGCAGCGCGATCTCGATCACGGATTTCGCCGACTCGTTGCCGTACAGATAGCTGTTGGCGCGGCCCATCGCGGCGCCGATGTCGGCCAGCGGCATGCCCTCGAGCCTGGGCGCGAGATAGCGAATTGCCGCAGCCATACTGGCGACGGTCTCGCCGGTCATGGTCGGCGCAGAAGCCGCGCCGCCCCACCCGACGGTGCCGTCATCGACCTCCAGCCGCACCAGAACGTTTTCGCCGCTGCGGACCTCCTCGAACGACATCTTGAGCGGCTTCACCATCGGCAGGCTGACCGCCAATGCCTCGATATGCCTGATTTTCATGCGAACTTGCTCCACGCTACTCGGGAGAGTGTCCCAGATAAAACGTCTCAGATAAAACGTCCCAGATAGGGCGTCCGAGATAGATCGGTGCGACGAGGTGCTTGGGCTGCGCTCTATCTGAGACGTCCTATCTGAAACGCTGCATCCGCGACGCCGTACCTGGGACGCCGTTCCTAGATTTTCCCGATGCTCTTGATCGCGGCCGCCATGCGCCTGTGGTCGGCGTCGAAGAACTTCTTGAATTCCGGCGCATCGCGGTAATCCGGCACGACCTGGACGCTTTCCAGCGTCTGCCGGAAGCTAGGGTCGGCCGTCGCCTTTGCGACCAGCGCGCGTATCCTGCCAACAATCGGCTCCGGGATGCCCGTCCTCGTGAAGAGCCCAACCCATAGGTAGGCTTCCACGTCTTTGTAGCCCTGCGACTGAAACGTCGGAACCTCCGGCAGCGCCGGATGCGGCTTGTTGCCCCAGCTCACGATCGCGCGCAGCTTGCCCGTCTTGATGTACGGGTATGTCGTTCCCGGGGCGCCGGCCGAGATTTGCGAGTGCCCGCCCAGGGCCTGCGTGAGGGCGGGACCACCACCGGTGGTAGGCAGGTGGCGCAGCTTGATCTTGGCGGCGTCCATGAACATCGCCTGGGGGGTATGCGTGATGCCGTACGGGCCCGACGACGAGAACACGAGCTCGTTCGGCTTCGATCTGGCGAGCTCCACCAACTGTTTCACGTTGTGCACGGGCAGGGAGGGATGGACCACCATGATGAGCGGATCGGCGGCCAAAAGGGCAAGCGGAACAATCTGGTCGAGTGAGTAGGGCGACGTGACGCCGTATATCTTGTCTTTCTCGATCGCCAGGTGCAGGTTCGCCGTGGTGACGAGAATGTTGTAGCCGTCCGGCGGCTGGTTGGCCACGTATGCGGTGCCGACCGCCGCGGTTCCACCGGGCCGGTTCACGATGGGCGCCGGCTGTCCGGTCAGTTTTTCCAGCATGTTGGAGAGCGGCTGAGCGAGCAGCTGGTTCATGCCCCCGGGTGGGTTCGGGTTGGTGAGCATGATCGGTCGGGTGGGATAGTCCTGCGCTTGGCCGGCGGCGGCGGCGAGCGAAAGCGATACCGCCGTCAGAAATTTTCTAGTCATGAGTATCCTCCTCACGATTCCAGGCTATATACGAGTATGGAGTGTCGAGTGTCGAGTGTCGAGGGCATTGATCTAGTTGTGCCCGGCATGGCCGGGTCATCCCTCATCCTTCATCCTTTGGGTAAGAGCGGTGTGACCTTCCTACGTGAGTACGTCAGCTAATTCCCGGAAGTCGCTGACCGTGAGGTCGGGCTGGTATGGCCAGTCGCCGAACGGCCGCTTGCGGCGGTCAACGAAGGCGGCGCGCATGCCGAAGGCCTTGGCGCCCACGCAATCGAAGGCGTGATTGGCCACGAACAAGACTTGCCCCGGTTGCGCGGCGATGATTTCAGCGGCCTTGCGATAGGTCGCCGCGTGCGGCTTGAAGCGCCCCGCCTCGGCGACCGAGATGATACGGTCGAACTCGATGCCGAGGCGCGGCCTGATCGCCTCCAGCATGTCGGGGTCGCCGTTGGACAGGATGACCAGGCGATAGCTCCTCTTGAGCCGGGTGAGCGCGGCGACGACGTCCGGAAACGGCTGCAAGCGCTCGATCTCGGCGACCAGGCGCTTCACCTCTTCCTGCGTATGCGGCACTCCGGCCCGCTCCAGCGTGTACGACAGGGATATGCGGCCGATTTCCCGGTACGGGATGTGCTCGCGCTCGAGAAGGGCGTCTATCATCGAGTTCTCGAAGTGCGTGCGGCGCCACCAGGTCACGAGCTGCCCGGCATCGCCAGCCCACCCTTTGGCCTTGAGCCAGGGTCCGGCGGCTTGCGTGAGCCCGGTTTGCATGTCGACCACCGTCCCGTAGAGGTCGAACATCAGGATGCGGGCCTCGCGCTTGATCGTTTCGACCACACTCATGGGACCTCCTCAGAGCCTCGCTCAACGCATGTAGAATACCGCGCTCGGCGCACATCAGTGACGAATGGCGGGGCGCGTCGAGGGGCGAAAGAGGGGCCCCAGGATTTTCTGGGGATCTGACCCCCGGTGACGCGCAGGGCGGCCGACGTGATCGCTTTAAAATCTGAGACAAAGTGTCGGAGGCCGCTGTCGAGTGACGAGCGAGGATGATGTGCCGTTCAGTCCCGAAATAGTGGTCGAGCGCGACGGCGTAATCGCAACCGTCCTGCTCAACAATCCCGCCAAGCTCAACGCCATCACGGTGGCGATGTGGCAGGATCTGGCGCGCGCGATGAACGCGCTCTCCGTGGAGGAAGACCTGCGTTGCGTCGTGTTGCGCGGCGCGGGCACGGATGCATTCGCCGCGGGGGCGGACATCGAGGAGTTGACGTGGGTCCGCAATGACGCGGAGCAGGGCAAGCGCTATCACCGCGAGCTCGTGCGCGGCGCACTCGAAGCGGTCGCCAATTGCCGGCACCCGACGCTCGCCATGATCCACGGCCCCTGCGTCGGCGGCGGCTTCGAGATCGCCTGCCAGTGCGACCTCAGGATTTCCGGGCGCTCGGGGCGGTTTGGCGTGCCGATCAACCGCCTGGGCTTCGCCATCGCCTACGACGAGCTTGCTGCGGTGCTGCCCGTCACCGGACGCGCCCTGGCGCTCGAGATCCTCGTCGAGGGGCGGGTATGGGAAGCCGACGAGGCGTATGCAAAGGGACTGCTCACGCGGGTCGTTCCGGACGCGGAACTGGAAGGGGAAGCCTACGCCGCGGCGCGCCGCATCGCGGAAGGTGCGCCGCTGGTGGCGCGCTGGCACAAGCGGTTCGTGCGGCGGCTCGCGCCGCAGCCGGCGCCGCTCACGGCGGCCGAGATCGAGGAGAACTTCGCGTATTTCCGGACCGAGGATTATCGTACAGGGATGAAAGCGTTCCTCGAGAAAAGACGGCCGGAGTTCAAGGGACGATGAATGCGTCCCAAGTGAAGCGTCTCAGGTACAGCGTCCCAGGTAGAGCGTCCGGGATGGAGCGTCCTCGGCAAACGCACTATCTGGGACGCCGCAGCTGAGACGTATCATCTGCGACGTCGTATCTGAGACGCCTTTTTGATATCAGAGGTAGGAATGGCAGGCCCACTATCCCATATACGCGTAGTCGATCTCTCGCGAGTGCTCGCCGCGCCGTGGACAGGGCAGAACCTCGCCGATCTCGGCGCCGAAGTGATCAAGATCGAGCGGCCGAAAACCGGCGACGACTCGCGCGCGTATGGGCCGCCGTGGCTCAAGGACCGCGACGGCAACGACACGACCGAGTCGGCCTACTTCGCGTGCGCGAATCGCGGCAAGAAATCCGTCACCGTGAATCTCTCCAAATCCGAGGGCCAGGACATCGTGCGCAGGCTCGCCGCTCAATGCGACGTACTGCTGGAGAACTTCAAGGTTGGGGACCTCGCGCGCTACGGGCTCGGCTATGAGGATCTGAAGAAAACCAACCCGCGGCTCGTCTACTGTTCCGTGACGGGGTTCGGCCAGACCGGGCCGTACTCGGAGCGGCCCGGCTACGACTTCATGATCCAGGGCATGGGCGGGCTGATGAGCATTACCGGCGAGCGCGACGATCTTCCTGGCGGCGGGCCGCAGAAAGCCGGCATCCCCATCGCCGACATCATCACCGGCATGTACGCCACCGTGGCGGTGTGCGCGGCGCTGGCGCATCGCGAGAAGAGCGGCGCCGGGCAGTATCTCGATCTCGCGCTGCTCGACTCGCTGGCAGCGATACTCTCCAATCAGGGCGCCAACTACCTCGCTACCGGCGCTTCACCGG
>DATFWO010000318.1:0-73287 GCA_035259205.1 Burkholderiales bacterium
GCCCGAAATCTGGGCCTATGGATTGCGCAATCCGTGGCGCTTCAGCTTCGACCGTACGACGGGCGATCTCTTCATCGCCGATGTCGGGCAAAGCGCCCGGGAAGAGATCAACTTCCTGCCGGCCGGAACCGGAACGGGAGCCAATTTCGGCTGGCGGATCATGGAAGGGACGCAATGCACGGGGCTTGGGGGCGGCCCGCCCTGTTTCGACCCGACTTTCACTGCGGCGGTCCTAGATTACGATCACAGCCTGGGCTGCTCGGTTACTGGAGGCCATCGCTATCGTGGCGCAAGCTATCCGGTTCTCTCCGGATATTTCCTCTACGGCGACTTCTGCAGCGGGCGAATCTGGGGGGCGACGAGAAACGCCAACGGTATCTGGACGACGACTCAGCTCGCTACCTCAGGCTTCCAGATCAGCACGTTCGGCGAGGACGCCGCAGGCGAAATCCACGTTGCGGCGTACAGCACCGGGGCGATCTACCGTATTGCCGCGCAATGATCGATAAATCGAAATCTGCGTTTGATCTTATCTTCCTGTGAGCCTTCCCCCTTAAGGAGGATTAACGGGTCTATTGTTGTCGGGTTGACCTCATCTGTGTTTATCTGTGGCTGCTTGCGGTTGACTTTGTCGCCGGCCGTCGCCTTCAGTTGCCCTTGGAGGACGCCTCGGCCGGGGGTTGCTCCGGCCTCTTGAATCGCTCCGCGACGCGCCTGAGCTTCGGCAAGAGGGAAGAGCGGTAGTAGTTCACGTGATAAAGCGTGCGCACGTCGTCTGACCAGCGGGTGTGCCATTCCATCACCTTGCCGAAGAACTCGATGCGCTTCACCTGCTGCTCGTCGAACAGCGCTCTGAACGACTCCTCGCGCATGAGGAAGGCGGGTGAAATCGTCTTGATCGTTTCGTCGTAAGTCGTCTTGAGAATGACGAGGGAACCGCCGCCCGTGATGCACAGATCGACTGCAACCACGCGGTCTCCGAAACGATAGCGGTAGATGCGGCCGGCGCCCGCCGCGCAGAAGGACTCCAGCATCGCCCGGTAGAAGCGGCCCTGCGCATTGTCGGGATGTATGGCCGTGCCTCCGGCCGCCTTCCATCCGGCGCTTTCCAGGCGGCCGTAGTCTTCTATGGCCGGGGCTACCTCATCCACGCGAGCGAGGACCTCCAGGCAGGTTGCAACACCGTCTTTCTGGAGCTTGGCGCGCTGCTTTCTCATGTTCTGCCGCAAGTTCTTGCCGCGCTGACTCCAGTAGTCGTCGAAGCTGCCGCTGACGGGCAGCCGGGCCGTGTCCACGTAGTCGAGCGTCGCGAGATGCGGCGACGCTGCCGGCCTCGCGGCGCAGCCTGGGTCCTGTTGCGAAACGCCGATGGCGAGGGCTAAGCCCGGGAGCTTCCTGACGAGGCCGGACAGCAGCCGCTCGTAGTCCTGATCCGGGCGCATGACCCACGCGCCGAGCGGCAACTGGGACGGCTGAAAGGTTTCCCACTGCGCTGCGCCGCTCCGTGTCAGGATCCCCATGGCAACGGCGTCCTCGCCGTTCTGGCACAAGGCAATCTTGAGGTCGGAGGTCCCGAATTCGCTGCACAACGGCGCGATAAAACGCGTATGCAGGAAGGGCAGGCCGCCGATGGCGTCGTTGATCGCGTCCCAGCGCGGGGCGAGCCGGGCGAGCTCCGAGATGGGATGAATGGTCCAGTTCATGCAATAGAACGCGAGCAATCCTCAGCCGGGAAGACGGTCGAGCAGGGCTGCCAATTCGCGGCTGCGGTTCAGCCGCGAAGCTTCCGCCACGAAGTTTGCCGCAGGCGAGGCCGCTTTTCCATCGCGGATTTTGTCGAGGAATCGCCGCAGTACAACCGCAATTTCTTCGACCGAATCCAGCCGGGCTATGTCGTTGACGCCTGCGTTGCGCAGGACCGTCGCCGTATCGCCCGCCGGGTCGGTCAGGCCGATGATCGGTCGCCCGCAGCGGAAGTATTCGTACACCTTCGCCGGGACCTGCGAGTTGCAGTTGGCGGCCTGCAGCACCAGCAGGCCATCGGCGCGGAGCATTTCCTGCAGCGCATCGCGATAGGGTATCGGCGGGGCAAGCTCGACCACGTCCTCCAGCCGGTACGTCGCTACCATGGGCTTCAACACCGATTCGTGCGCGGATGCGCGCAGGCGCACCCGCAACTCGCGCGGGCGCAGGCTGCCCGCGTCGAGCATCCGGCGCAGCGCCTGAAAGAACTGGGTCGGATCGCGCTCGCTCGTGTACACGACACCGCTGTGCAACAGCGTGATCGTCCCGTTCAGCAGGGGGGCGCTGCCTGCGGGCGAGGTATCGAGCGGCGTGAAGCTGTCCTCGTCATAACCGTTCTCGATCACGGCCAGGCGCTCACGCGGCACGTCGGGATAGCGCTCGTGGTATAGCCGCGCCGCGCCGGGTGTCACGAATACGCTGCGGGCCGCGTTGCGCAAGGCTCCTTCCTCGATCCGCTGGAAGCTCTTCCAGGTTTTCGGATCTTCAGGGTAGCCGTCTTGGGCCATGGGGTCGCGGAAATCCGCAACCCACGGCAGGCCGGAGAGACGGTGCAGAGTCTGGCCGATCGTGTGCGCGGTGGCGATGGGGTAGGTGCTCCAGATAGCGGCAGGTTGGTACTTGCGGATCATGCGCAGCCCACGCGGCACGGCGCCCAGCCACCATGCTGCCCAGCGGTCCGGGCGGGCGAGAGCGCCCGGGTAGCGTCCCATCAGCGCAAGGTGCCGGGCCGTGTCCACCGCGAAGGCACGCTCCACGACAGTACCCGGCGCGACATCCTTCAGCAGGTCGTTGCTTACACGCGCGTATGCGCGCGGGTGGGCGGTCAGGACCAGCGGTTCCCATCCCAACGCGGGCAGGTGACGCGCAAAGCTCAGCGTGCGCAGGATTCCACTGCTTCCCGCGAGCGGCGGGAAGTGGTAGGCGACCATGAGCAAGCGCTTCATCTGCTGGTCCAGGCCAGGAACATCAGGCACCGATACGCATGGACAAACACCGATTCCAAGGTTCCAGGATGAAGAGCAATTCTCAGCCGTGGATGAACGTAGGTTCGACCGGTCATCTGCGGCTCAATGGGTTGGCTTTGATTCGCCTGCACCATGGGCAATTATTTCCCTGACGGTCGCGGCGATGGCCTCGATATCCTCCACCGACAGATCCTGGTGGCAGCCGAGCTGGAACACGTGCGTCGCCCAGTCCAGGCCGTGGTCGTTCTCGATCACAGGAGTGCCGGGCCAGACTTCGTCCCAGCGGAATATTGGAACGCCCGCGCGGCGCAAGGGCAGATAGCTCGCCTGCGGCTCATAGACGTAGAGTGGGAAAACATAGGGCACAGCAGAGTCCGTCAGCTCCGCGCTCATCACGCGCGCGCCGGCCATTCCTGTGAGCAGCTTCGCGAGCAACTGATAGTTGCGCCTGCGCAGCGCCACGATCCGCTCGCGGTGCACGCCGTCCGCAATCCAGCGCACGGCCAGTGCCGGTTTCGCTGACGCGAGCAGTCGTCCGAGTACCTGAGGCGCGAGTTCGTGCAAATCCGCCGGAGCCGGCGCTCTTCCGTTATTCCTGCGCAACCATTTCTTCAGCGCGAACACGCTGTTGAACAGCGAATTCAAGCCGGGAAAGCGGGCATGCTGGGCGCCGACCTCGATGGCATCGGCGGCGGCCTTCAGCTCATCGCGAAGCGTGCGGGGGGTGAGGAAGAGCGCATCCAGCGGCCACGTGGTCGAAGCGAGCATGCCCCCTTCCGGTACGGGAAAGAACTTGGTCAAGCTCGCAATCGCAATGTCGCCCCAACTGCCGATGGGCCGATCGTCGGAGATGCCGAAGAAAGCATGCGCGCAGTCCTCGATCAGGCTGATGCCATGCCTGTCGCAAAAGTCGCGCACCGCAGACATCGGCTGGGGCAACCCGAAATAGTGCGCGCAGAGCATGGCACGGACCCCGTTCATGTCCGAGCGCTGCAACCACTCCAGATCCGGAGCGCCGCGCGCCGTCGTCGCGTAGAACACCGGCTGCATATCGGCGTGCACGATCGGAACGATCATCGTCGTGCAATGATAGGTCGGTACCAGCACCTTGCTGCCGGGCCTGGCGCCGAGCACCTGCAATGCCAGGGAAATGGCCGCCCGCCCGCTGATCGTATATCGGCGATAACGGGTGTTCAGCACCCCGGGGGATGGGGTTTCATGTTCGCCGGAATAGGCCGCCCATCCAAGCACCGGCAATTTGGGGAACGCTCGCATCTGGAGTGGATCGAAACGCGGGAGCGCGTTCGCCCACCCGCCGTTTTCCGCATTGTATTGGCTTCGGTGCGGCGCGCGCCAGTGCGGAGTTGCGTTTCGGGCGGTGTCGCCAATGCATGCGGCTGCAGGACAGTGCTCGTTTGACACCCCGTGGACGCTGATGCATATTGCGGCCGGCCCGCGGTAAACTGAAAAACAGGCGGGTTTGGCCGATCTTCGGGGCGGACCGATGGTGCTCGATGATGTGAGGATGGTCGTAGGCAGCACGTTGCAGATCCGTGACCGTGTGCAGGGCATGGATGCTGCGGCGCCGCTGCTCGGCGCCGTGCCCGAGCTCGACTCGATCGCAGTCGTCAATCTCATCACGGCCCTGGAGGAGCACTTCGGCATCACCGTCGCCGACGACGAGATCGGCGCCGCGGCGTTCGAAACGCTGGGCAGCCTCACGCGGTTCGTCGAGGGCAAGCTCGCGGGGTAGGTCCAGCGGCGGTTGAGTCGTCTGCGCCTGATTTGTGACGAGCGCCTTCTACCTTCCGGCTGAGCCCGGACATCGCTTCTGCATCTACCACGCTCCCGCTGATGCGGGCGCTTCAGGTCGCGGCGTCGTTTACGTCCACCCGTTCGCAGAGGAAATGAACAAGTCGCGCAGAATGGCCGCGCTGCAGGCCCGCAGGCTCGCGGCGGCAGGCTGGGCCGTGCTTCAGATCGATCTTCTCGGCTGCGGCGACAGCAGCGGCGAGTTCGCCGACGCGCGCTGGCCGACGTGGAAGCACGACGTGCGGGCCGCAGCAGAGTGGCTACGCCATCGTACCGGAGGAGAGGTGAGCCTGTGGGGACTGCGGCTCGGGGCGACACTCGCGGCGGATTGCGCGCACGAGCGCGAATTCGATGTCGATCAGCTGGTGCTGTGGCAGCCGGTGGCAAGCGGCGAGCAGTTTCTGACGCAGTTTCTGAGGCTCCATCTGGCGGGAGAAATGCTGACGGGTGGCGCCGCTCAGACCGGCGTGCGCGATTTGCGGGCAACCCTTGCTCGCGGCACGACCTTGGAGATCGCCGGATACGAGCTTCATCCGAAGCTCGCCGCGGCGATCGATGGACTCAAGATGGCCGAGCTGGTGCCGGCTGCGAAGACGGTCATATGGCACGAGGTGACGGCCCAACCCGAACCGCGGATCGTCCCGGCATCACAACGCGTCCTCGACGTCTGGCGGAGCGCCGGCCTGGAAGTGCGAGATTCGGCGGTTACCGGCGATGCGTTCTGGTCTACCCTCGAGATCGCGGAGTGCGAAGCTCTGCTCAATACGACCGAACTCAGCCTGAAGTGCCGGGACTGAGATTGCATGATATCGTTCGCGATGGTTCTTCCGATTCCCCGCCGCCGTGCGCTGCAATGAGTTCCCGTGGGTCTGATTTGCTTTGACATGACGATCGACGAGGAGCCCCTGACATTCGATTGCGAGGGCGAAACGCTGATCGCGGTCTTGAGCGGCGTCTCGTCCCCGGCGCGGCGCGGGGTGCTCGTAGTTGTCGGTGGTCCCCAATATCGGGTGGGCAGCCACCGGCAGTTCACCTTGCTGGCGCGCTACCTCGCGGGGCGCGGCCTCCCGGTCATGCGCTTCGACTACCGGGGAATGGGAGATAGCGGCGGAGAGACACGTACCTTCGAGCGTGTAGGCACGGACATTCGGCGCGCGATCGACCGTTTCCTGGAGCGCGTGCCGCAGCTGACCGATGTCGTGATATGGGGATTGTGCGACGCGGCTTCAGCCGCTCTTTTCTATGCGCACCAGGATCGGCGCGTGAGCGGTCTGGCGCTGGTGAATCCCTGGGTGCGCACGGAGCAGGGCGCCGCCCGCGCTTATCTCCGCCACTACTATGCCGCGCGGATATTCAATCCTGCGTTTTGGCGCAAAATCTCGCGCGGCGAGTTCGGCCTGCGTCAGTCGGTGGCCGGTTTAGGCAGGCTCGTCGTCAATGCGATGGGGCGCGGGCAGGCTCCAGACGCAGGGACCGCTCCTGCCGCCGGGACGGATGCTGATGCCGGCGCGGCGGATCGGGCGCCGCTTCCGGAGCGGATGGAGGACGGCCTGCGCCGCTTTCGCGGCCCGGTGCTGCTGGTGCTGAGCGGGAGCGATCTCACTGCGCAGGAGTTCAAGGACCTGGTTGCAGGGTCCCGTGGCTGGCGGCGGCTTCTCGCGAACAGGCGCATCACGCGTCACGATTTACCGGAGGCGAACCACACTTTCGCGCGGCGTGACTGGCGCGATCAGGTCGCGCGGTGGACGGAGGAGTGGGTCAAGTCCTGGTGAATCCGTCGAGGAGGTGGACAGCTCTGATCGCATTCGCGCTCGCACCGGCCGGCGCAGCCGAAACCTATTCCGGGGCGCCCGCCGACTATCTCTCGTTGCTCAAGAAGCTGCAGCCGGGCGATACGCTCACCCTGGCGGCGGGGGACTACACGGGCGGGCTCCCGGTGCACAATCTCGTCGGGCAGAGGGGAAAGCCGATCGTCATAGCGGGGCCGCGGGGACAACAGCGGGCCCGCTTCCTCGCCCGCCAGGATACGCACACGGTGAGCATCGTAAACTCGGCCTGGATCGAAATCCGCAACCTGGAGCTCGAAGGCAACGGCTTGCCGGTCGCGGCTGTGCGCGCCGAAGGATATTCCGACTGGGCCCATCACATCACGCTGGACAACCTGACTATCCGGGGACACGGTTCGGGCCAGCAGACCGTCGGGATCGCGAGCTTTTGCCCGGCCTGGGACTGGGTGATCCGCAACAACACGATCATAGGCGCCGGCACCGGCATGTATCTCGGCCAGTCCGACGGCAGCGCGCCATTCGTCGCCGGCCTGATCGAGCGCAACCTGATCGTCGATTCCATAGGCTACAACCTGCAGATCAAGCATCAGCTCCCGCGGCCGCACATCGACGGGATGCCGGAGGGAGACAGCGTCACGATCATCCGGCACAACGTGTTCGTGAAATCCGAGAACGGCTCGACCGCAGAAGCAGCCCGGCCCAACTTGCTGGTCGGGCACTGGCCGCTTGCGGGACCGGGCATGAACGACACGTATGCGATCTATGGGAATTTCTTCTACCAGAACCCGACCGAAGCGCTGTTTCAAGGCGAGGGAAACATCGCGTTCTACAGTAATGTGCTGGTGAACACGGCCGGAGACGCGATCAATATCCGGCCCCACAACGACGTGCCGCGCCGGATCGATATCTTTCACAATACCGTTCTCGCCGGGGGCAGCGGCATTCGGGTTACCGGCGGTCACCCCGAGTATGTGCAGCGGGTCGTCGCCAATGCGATATTCGCGACTGTTCCGATCACGGGCGGCGAGCAGCTCGCGAACAGCATCGGATCTTTTGCGGAAGCGGCAGATCAGCTGGCCAATCCATATGCGGCGCTTGGCCAGCTCGATCTCGCGCCCGTTGCCGGAAAGCTCGTCACCACCCCGATCGATGTCTGGCCCCCCGTACCCGTCCCGGACCTCAATCGGGATTTCGAGGGTCGGGGCTATGCCGCTCCGAGGGCAGGAGCCTACGCCGAGAGTGTCGCGAACTGGAGATTGCGCATCGCGCCGAAGCGCTGATGCCGCGCACCCAGAGGGGCGAAATCGGCATCCGAGCCGGCTCCCAGACAGCACCGCGCCCGGTTCCATCCGTGCGGCTCGATGTCGGAAATTTTTACAACTGGCCCGGTCCGGCGAGCCGTCCCAGCGACGTGCTAAGGCAAAAATTCATACCGTACAGGGTGTTATGGCGTTTGGGTCGGCGTTTGGCGCGAAACTTGCTTTCGCAAAGCTGGGGTAAACAAATAGGCGCATGCCTCTGTGTGGGCCTGCGTTTTGGCCTATTCTGGGGCCTGTTCCCATGGGAGATACGGCTATGAAGAAGACACGAGTTTTGGCTTTTGTTATTTTCCTTGTCGCCTGCTCGGGCCCCGCATTCGCTGGATGCGGCAGTAATCCCTCCAAATTGACTCAGGCTCAGGTAGAGACGATTCTGCCGGGAAATTTTGCATGCGCCAGATCGACGACATTGGATCCCCCGGGATGGAACGAACGGCATCTCGGGAGTGCCCCAGGAGGAACCCTGCAGGAGCAGCACGAAGGGGGTAGTACCGTCGAAACGGTGGGAACCTGGGCTACATCCACGCAGGGCGGTAACGGTAGAGTGACTCATACCTATTCCGCTACCGTAGCCCCGATATACGAAATCGCGGTGGTCGCAGACGGAAATTGCAATCCCAACTGCACGAACCTTCCTCAGAACTATCAATTTTGTCCTGTTGGTGGTCCAGGGGCGCCCGCTGCCCCGATCACGGTCCTCGTCACGACGGCAGCTCCCACGCTGGCCGGCTGCCCTTCCAACCCTTAGTCGTCATCGCTACATGAGGTCGCCCGGGATGTTTGATCCGCATCCCGGCGACCGACGACTGCCGCGACCGGCGGCGTGCGCTTTGTTGTTACCCTGGTTCCGACGCTACTCGATCCTCGCTTGCCCGTTTCGGCGCCCGGGCTCGGTACCGCTGGCTTCGTCCGCTGCGCGTGACTCTCCGCCTTCCTGATCAGCGGCAGGATTTCGTTGCGGTATCGCGCGTAGCGTCGGACAACCGGGTAATTTAGTATTCTGGCGTCGCGACGATGCATGCCTCGGCGCCAGCCCGCTCGCATGCGCGGCGTGCACAGCCGCATCGAGATCCATTGACGAGCCCATATACCGAAAGTGACTCCAGCCGGCGCATGACCTTGGCCGTCGCCGCCGGCTGCTACCTGCTGTTCGTCGTCTATGGCAGCTTGGTGCCGCTGGACTTCAATCCCCGGCCACTGGAAACAGCGTGGCGGGAATTTCTCGATACAAAATATCTGACACTGGGTGTCCAGTCGCGCGCGGATTGGGTCGCCAACATCCTGCTCTACATTCCGCTCGCGTATCTGCTGAGCGCCGCGTTCGGGGCGCGCACTCGGTCTGCGGCCGCTCGCGTGCTGCTGGCTGGCGCGGTGTGGCTCGCGTGTGCCGCGCTTGCGCTGGGTATCGAGTTTACGCAGTTGTTTTTCCCGCCGCGCACGGTATCCCTTAACGACATCGTCGCCGAATTCATGGGGAGCGCGCTCGGCGTCGCCATCTGGCTCGGTTGGGGCGATGCGCTTCAGCGGCTGTGGGTCGAAATGATGCGCGGCGGATTGCCGGCAATCCGCGCCGCGGTCGTTCTCTACGTGCTGGCGTATCTGGCCTTGAGCTTCTTTCCGTACGATTTTCTCGTTTCGCTGAAGGAGTTCTCGGACAAGCTCGCCTCCGGCAACTATGGATTGCTCATGGCGCCCCAAACCTGCGAGCAATTGTCGATTTGCGCCAGCAAGCTCATCGCGGAGATCGTAGTCGTCGTTCCGCTCGGCGTATTGCTGGGCATGGCGCTCGGCAGAGCTGCGCGGCACGCCTACGCCATCGCTGCGCTGTGCGGTGTGGTGCTCGGCCTGACGATAGAGGCTGTACAGCTGGTCATCGCGTCGGGAATCTCGCAGGGCGTGTCGGTGGCGACGCGCGCGGTGGGAATGGCGATCGGCGTGGCCTGGTACCGGCATATGCGCTGGCAGTGGCTGTATGGACTGCGGCCGTACGCCATCCTTGCCGTCCTGCTGGCGATCCCGGCCTATCTGTTTGCCGTGATGTGGGCCAACGGCTGGTTCAGCGCGCGTTGGGGAGGGCTCGAGCACGCCCATGCCAGCCTGCAGGAGGTGAACTGGCTGCCCTTCTACTACCATTACTACACCACCGAAACGGAGGCCCTGCGCAGCGCGCTGACCAACGTCGCCATCTACATGCCGATCGGTGTCCTTTACTGGATGTGGACCCTGCGCCGCTCGCATACCTATTCCGACGGTTTGACCCTGGTTCCGGCCTTGATCGCCGCGCCGCTCGCGGTGGCGATGGAAGTAGGCAAGCTGTTCGTCCCGGGAAAACATCCCGATCCGACCGACGTGCTGATTGCGACGGTTACGGCGCCGGCAGCCTACGTCCTGGCGCGGCAATTGCAAAGATGGGCAGTGGAAGGCGAATCGGGGGCCGGGCGTATCGCGGCACACCGTGGCTCGTCGGGCGCGGCTCAGGCCGTCCCCGTTGCGTCGCAAAGCGCGGGAAGAGTGGCGGCGGCGTTGCTGCTGCTCGCCGGCACCGGCATCGCGGCGTTCTACTATCCGCTCGGCGGCGGCTGGCTGGGGTTGGCGCTGGGGCTCTACGCCGCCGTGTTGTGGCGCCATCCGGGAGCGTCCCTGCCCGCCGTGCTCGCGCTGCTGCCTTTGCTCAACTTCGCGCCGTGGAGCGGCTGGATACTGCTCAATGAATTCGACCTGCTCGTCGCGGTTACGCTGGCGGTGCGCCTGCTGCGGCCACCCCCGCCAGTTCGCGGTCCCGTCCTTACCGGGTCTGCAAAGTACGCGATTGGACTGCTCGCAGTGTCCTTCCTCGCAAGCGCCAGCGTCGGTCTCCTGCCGTTGCCGTCGTTCGACCAGAATGCGCTGGTGAGCTACTACACGGGGTTCAACAGCCTCAGGCAATTGAAGGGCTTCGCGTGGGCGCTGGCGCTGCTGCCGCTGCTGATCGAGGAGACGCAAAACCGGCGCATGGATCAGCGACTGGCTGCGGGTACGCTCGCCGGACTGTGCGCGGTGGTTGCGGTGGTCGTTTGGGAGCGCGTCGTGTTTGCGAGCCTGAAGGATTTTGCCGGCGAGTATCGTGTCGACGGCCCGTTCCCGGAGCTGCACACCGGGGGCGGGGACGTTCACGCCTATCTCGTGATGGCGATACCGCTCGTCGTGGCGTGGATCGCGCTGCGGCCCAATGCGATCCGGATCGCGTTTGGAACCGCCCTGTTTGCACTTGCGAGCTACGCGCTCGCAATGACCTTCACCAGGGGTGGCTACGTGGGGTACTGCGGCGCGCTGGGGGTGCTCGCGGTCTCGGCGGTGATCTACTGGGTGCGGCAGCGCGCGTGGAGGCTCGGCCCCGTCGTTGTGGCTGGCGCGCTCGGGTTGGCCGGTCTCGCAGTCATGGTCCCGATCGTATCCGGCTCCTTCATGGGGAGCCGGCTGGCGGCAGCGCATTCGGATGCCGCTACTCGCACGCGGCACTGGGCCGAGGCCATCAACATGATGGACCGCGGCACGGCGACTGCGCTGTTCGGGATGGGGCTGGGCAGTTTTCCGAAGACCGTCGTCTTCAAGGAGCGCGACGCAGCTTCGGCGACGTTCAGCTACAGGCAGGAAGGCGGCAACAGCTATGTGCGTCTGGGCTCGGGAAAAGCCCTGTATCTCGATCAGAGGGTAGCCGTCGAGGCTGGAAAGGCGTACACGATTTCGCTGGATCTGCGCAGCCCAAACCGGGGGGCGAAGGTTGACATTCCCATCTGCGAAAAGAGCTTCCAGTACTCGTTCCGGTGCGGAAGCGTGAGCTTTGCGGTCAAGACGCCGGGGACGGGCTGGGAACACAACGAAGCTGCTTTCAACTCGAAGGAAGTCGGATCGGGTGCGCGGTTTCTGCAGCGTCCGGTGGCGCTCGGTCTTACCAATGCGCAGCCGGGCACCCTCGTTGACGTGGACAACGTGCGGCTGCTGGATGAAAAGGGCCGCAATCTTATCGCCAACGGAGATTTCTCGCGGGGCGGCGAGCGCTGGTTCTTTGCGGCCGACGACCATTTGCCGTGGCACATTTTCAATCTCTGGGTGCAGGTCCTGTTCGAGCAGGGATGGGTCGGTGTCGTGGCGCTTGCGGTAGCCGTCCTGATGTCGCTGGCGCGGCTCGCAAGCGGAGCGTGGAGGGGCGAGCTCGTTTCCGGGGCGCTGCTTGCGGCCCTGTGCGGATTTCTCCTGGTCGGCCTCACCGAGAGCCTGTTCGATGGGCCGCGCGTAACGACGTTATTTTTCCTGTTGCTGTTTGCCGGGCTTCTGCGATCTGCCGGACAGAGCGCTATCGACCGCTCCCAGCGCGATTCTGCGTCCGGCGGTTTGACTTCCGTCCATTCGATATCCTAACCTACCATCGTCTGGACCAAGACGGTTTCGTGCTAACCCGTCGAAGAGAGGACATTGAATGGATACTCCGCTGACTCGCCTGCAGCCGCAGGCCGCGACACTGAACAGCGCACGGCGCTACGCGATCGTGCTCGCGGGCGGTTCCGGAACGCGACTCTGGCCGCTGTCGCGCGCGACCATGCCCAAGCAGTTGCTCGCCCTGAACGGCGCCGAGACGCTCTTGCAGCAGACCGCTCTCAGGCTCGCGCCGATGGTCGATCCCCGACACGTCGTCACCGTAACCCACGCCGATCACCGCTTCGAAGTAACCGGACAACTGCACGCGCTCGATTCACGCCTTGCCGAGGGCGTGCTGGCGGAACCGATCGGGCGCAACACGCTCCCTGCCATCGCTTGGGCGGTCGCGCGCATCGCCCGGGAGACGCCTGATGCGCTGGTCGGCGTCTTTTCTTCCGACCATGCAGTCGCGGATCCGGCGGCGTTTCTCGCTGCCTGGCAGACGGCGGAATCGGCGGCTGAAGCGGGCTATATCACGTTGTTCGGCATGCGTCCGACCGAGCCCGCGACCGGCTTCGGTTACATCGAGGCGGGTGCGCCGCTGCAATTGCCTGCGCAGGCGGGTGCGGTGCCGCAACCCGTGCGACGGGTCGCGCGCTTCGTGGAGAAGCCCAACCTCGAAAAAGCGCGCGAATTTGTCGAGCGCGGCAACTACTATTGGAACGGCGGCATGTTCGTGTTCCGTGCCGATCGGCTGCTCGCGACCCTGGAACGCTGTCAGCCCGTCCTCTCCTCGGCATTGCCGGATCTGGCCCGCAGCGAGCGGCTCGCGCCCGTCGAGCTGTACCGGGACTTGCCCGACACGTCCATCGACTACGGCGTTCTCGAGCACACCGATAACGTGGCCGTGGTGCCGGTGGAGATGGGCTGGAGCGATCTTGGCGGGTGGGATGCGCTGTATCAGCAACGCGTCAAGGACAGCGACGGCAACGTGATGCAGGGTGATGTGGTGGCGGTGGGCAGCCGTAACAATCTGCTGTGGAGCGAGCACGGCACGTTGGCGACCCTCGGGCTGGAAAACATTGTGGTCGTGCAGACGCGCGACGCGACGCTCGTGTGCGACCGCGATCAGGCCGTCGATCTGAAGCAGCTGGTTACCCGCCTGAAGACCAAGCACGGCAATCTCACGGAGATGCACCTTACGGTAGCGCGACCCTGGGGAACCTACACGACCCTGGAAGAGGGGCACCGCTACAAGATCAAGCGTATCGTAGTGAATCCGGGCGCGAAGCTATCGCTGCAGATGCACTATCATCGCTCGGAGCATTGGGTGGTGATCGCCGGTACCGCGAAGATCGTGAACGGGGAGCAGGAGATATTTCTGGAGGAAAACCAGTCCACCTACATCCCCAAAACCCACCGTCACCGCCTCGAGAATCCCGGCAAGATCCCGCTCCAGATCATCGAGATCCAGACCGGTCCCTACCTCGAAGAAGACGACATCGTGCGCTTCGGGGACGTCTACGGGCGGTCATGACCGGCTCTGATAGATGATATGCCGCGAGTCCCGCTTCACCACGATCCAGTGGGCTTCGTCGAAGACGTGCGGGTGTAGCGGCTCGACGTAGATTACGAACACGTCGCGCGGGCTCTTCCGGAGCGAACGTTCGATGTTACCGACCACCTCCCGCATGACGATCTCCCCGAAAGGGTTGTAGAAGTAGCACACGAGTGGATCGTCGGGTAGCTCGAGGTCCGCGGCATCGCCGAGGACAGCCTGTATATTCCTGCATCCGTTGGTCCGACCGAGGAGCGCGGCAATATTCTTCTGGAGGATCTCATGCAGCTCTCGTGAGAATTCCACTCCGAGAATTCTCCGGAACGGAAACTCGGCCGCCAATAGCATCACACGGCCCTTGCCGCAGCCGAAATCGATGAAAACAAAATCCGAATACCTGATGCCGCAGTCGCGGAGGATTTGTCTTACGAGGTCGACTCCGCTGGGTTGATAGCGCCCCGCATGCGCGGCGTGGCGCGAATCGATGTCGAGCGAGCCTATCTCCCTGATCTCGGTCGTCTCGACCCCGAGTGCCTCGTCGAGCGAACGACCCGAGGGATCGGATTCCCCGCGCCTCCCGATCCGTCGCAGGTAGTATCCGGCGTTGTAGGCGAGCAAATAGCAGAACTTGGCGAAGCCGTGCCGCCGAAAAGCCTTGAGCGCTCGCTTGAACATCGATACCGTCTATTTGCGGCTGGAACCAGGCTCCCGATGATATCGTGCAGGCGGCGTGACGGCACGACATGCTCGCGCCGCGTTACGCGGCCCTGCGCACCAGGCGCCGTACCGCGTTCTTCAAGCCGACACTGTCCAGCACGCGTCCCGTCGATGCCGTCAACGCATCGACGGCCGCGTGCAGACGAACGCACAGGAGATTCCAGGCGTTGCGGCGGTAGAAATAGACGTCCGCACAGTGCACGTGATCGGTGGCGAAAAACGCTTTCTGCTGCCCTTCGCCCTCGGTGAAATCGAATATCCGGTAGCAGCCCTCGTCGAACAGCTTTTTCAATATCACGTACTGCAGTACGGTTCCAGGGGATAGATGCCGGCAGGACGCATCGTAGCCGACGTACTGATAGACGAGAACGCCGGCGTGGAGTGGACAATAAACGTACGCCGCGGGCTGGTCACCGTTGAACAGCAGGTACGCGCGCACCTCCCCCCGAGCGCCGGCGTCGAGCATCTGCTCTTTGAATTCGACGCACGCCGGCAGCCCGCTGTGGAGCAGACGCTCCTGATAAGTCCTGCTCGAGAGCTCGCGGGCGAGGCGGTAGAACTCTGCGAGTTCCGCCGGCGAGCGGTACTCCTTCCAGACGAGTTCCCCGCCGCTCGTGCTGGCGTAGCGACGCACCTTGCGCGCGAGGGTCGATCGGGACTTTGAAGAGAAACGCTTGAGGTAGCCCTCGAAATCTCCCCTCAAATCGACGTAGAACCTTTTATATTGATGCGGCACGTACCTGATCCAATCGCGGTCAACGCTGATGCGTGGGAGCGGAGGGTTGACGGGAAGAGATCGCATCAGGAACGGGCCATTGCCGGGGGGGAGTCGATTCGCCGGCGAAAAATGCGGCTCCTCGCCGCCGGAGGAACCGCAGAATCGGCGGTTGTAGGAAAACCCGTTCTGCACCCAGGTAAACATGGAGATCTCGCCGAGGCGATAGCTCAGCCGGACGCTGGCGGGCGACCAGTCCGGGCTCACGGATCTCTCGCGCTGGCCTGCTCGACTATGCCCGTCTCATCGGGCTCCAAGGCCAATCTTGGCCAGTCTTGCTGGGACGGCCGCAGGTCGGCATGAAGAGCTTGAAGGTTTTGGGAATTCTTCATCGACTTTCGGCCCAACTCAGGATTGCACGCTCGGAGATCGAAGGCAACGGCAAGCGAGCTGGCACCCATCGATGTTGCGTTGACTCATGGTGCGCGCCAACCGGTGCGAAATAACGAACGAGGGATGGAACCTCAACGCATTCATAGGGTCAGTGAGTGGCGAACATTCTGCGCAGTTTGTCTAAAAATTTTACAAAACCCGCCTGCGCCGCTACCGAACGGCCAAAAACATTAAAGTAATCAGAGGGGGGCGCGATTGGCTCAAAAATTGCTTCAGCGTGCATAGTTAATCTCTCGATTTCAAGCCCATGAAACGAGCAATTATCCTGTTCATGGCGGTTATGGGATGGGCGCCGGCTGCGGTGTGGGCACTGGGCGAACCGGCGGTGCCGATCGAGGCACTCGAAGAATCGGCCGCGCGCACGGGCGATCCCGAAGCAATGACGCTGCTGGCGCAGAAGTACGAGCACGCCGAAGGCGTCGCCAAAGATTTCAACCGGGCCAATGAGCTCTACTGCAAGGCCGCGAAACTCGGCTATGCGGAGGCGCAGTTCAAGCTCGGCTGGGTCTATGCCAATGGGCGCGGTGTGCCGCGCGACGACCACGTCGCGGCGGCGCTGTTTGCGTTGGCGGCCGATCAGGGCCACGAGTACGCCGCAAAGCTCCTTCCGTATGTGCGCCGCGATTCCGAGGCGAAATTGCCCGACTGCATGTTACCCGACACGGTCCGGGTCGCAACCGATGATCCTTTGGACTCGCCGCGCGGCCGCAGCGAGATCGAGTTGCTGGTGCACAGGCTGGCGCCGCAGTTTGCGGTGGATCCGAAGCTCGCGCTGGCGGTGATCTCCGTCGAATCTGCCTTCAATCCCGCGGCGATCTCGCCCAAGAACGCGCAAGGGTTGATGCAATTGATACCCGAGACCGCGGAGCGCTTCGGCGTGAAGCAGATCTTCAGCCCGGTCGAGAACATCAAGGGCGGGCTGGCGTATCTGCGCTGGCTGCTGGCGTTCTTCCAGGGCGACGTGCCGCTGGTCCTCGCGGCGTACAATGCGGGCGAGCGCGCGGTCGAGAAGTATCGCGGCATCCCTCCCTACGCGGAAACCCGCAACTACGTCAGAAAGATTACCAGCGTTTACCGCCAACCTCTTCATCCCTTCGATGCCGGCGTCGTCGAGCCTTCGCAGATCATGATCGAGGCGAAGCGCATCCGGCGCTAATTTCGGGCTTCCTTCTGCTCTAAAATCTGGAACTTCCGCCACTGCTGGGGGCCCGAACCAGGGGTGGACACCGCGCAACCAATCGGCGCATGCTTTCCTTCGTGCAAACGCCCAATTTGAGAATCCGCGTTTTCGTGGCGGTATTCGCGCTCGCCTGCATTGCGAGCCTCGCGTTTGTTTTTGCGCGCCCTGCCGTATACGCCGGCAGCGCTCGCCTGCAGGTAGAGATGCTGCCCGGTTCGTCCCAGAGCGGGGACGGCGATAACACCGCTCCCAATCTGCTCGTGGCGGCGCAGGCCCTTACCAGCAACGTGGTCCTCGACGAGGTCGCACGCCAGCTCGGCGGCTCGCCGTCGCTCAATGCGGACGCGCTGCGGGGCATGCTGAGCGCGGCGCCGGTCGAGGGAACCAACGTTATCGACCTGCACGGCGAAGGCGGCGATCGCGAGCTTCTGCTGCGCGCGCTCAGGGCATGGACCGAAGCCTGGCGGCGGACTGAAACCGATGCCCACGCTCAATCGTCTACGGCCACGCTCGAGGATGCGCGCACCAGCGTGGAACAGCTCAAGCGGGACGTCGCCGCCAAGCGCCAGGAGCTCGAGCAGTTCCGCAAGAAGTTTGACATCGTATCGGGGGAGCGGGATGAAAATCAATCCGCCGCGCGACTGAGAGCGCTGAATAGCGCCATCAACGAGGCGCGCAACCGGGAAGTGAAGGCCGAGGCGGCCTTGAACGCCATGCGCGAGAACATGGCCGCCGGCAAGCCGGTTGCGGGAGCGGCGGAGCGTGCCGTCGTGGCCGACCTGGAAAGGCGGGCGAGTGATCTGCGTGACCGGATGAAGGATCTCGAGCAGGAGTTCACTCCCCACTATCTGTCGTTCGATCCCAAATACAAGGCGATGAAGGCGAACCTGACGCGGCTCGAGCAGCAGATCGAGCAGGAGAGGCGAGGCAGCGCTGCTCAGGCTGTACAGGCTGCGGAGGACGAACTCGCAAGCTCGAGGCAGGCCCAGCTGCGCTTGCAACAGGAGTTCACTGTACGCAAACGGGAGACCCAGGAGTTCTCCACGCGATTTTCCGAGCAGACCGCGCTGGTCAATGAGCTCAAGCGGCTGGAGGAATCGTACGACGGCGAGAAGGCGCGCCTTGCGGCGCTCGATGCAGGAAGGAAGCGCGCTGGTCCGAAGATGACCGTATTGGCGGTTCCCTCGGTCCCCGAGCGCCCCATCCGCCCCGATTACTGGCGCGACGCCCTGATCGGCATTGCCGGTTCTTGCGCGCTCGGCTTCGCGGCGGTTTGGTTCGTGGAATTTTTCAAGCGCTCCGGTGTGCCGCGCCTGGAGCCGGCTACGCAACCCATCATCCATATCTCCTATCCGCCCGGCATAACGCTCGATCGCGCGGTGCCGGTACTGGCCTCTGACGCACCGCGCCTCATCGAGCGGATCCCCCAGTTTCCCCGCGAACTGTCCGGGCCCGAGGTCTACGCGCTGTGGAACGCCGCGGGCCCGGACGCACGGGTGGTCGTCGCCGGATTGCTCGGTGGCCTGTCGCTCGAGGATCTCACCGCGTTGCGCCATGAGGATGTCGATTTCGACGCCAACAGCATGCGGATCCCCAGCGTTTCAGGCCGGTCAGGCGCTTTGCGCGACCCGTTGCGGCGTTTGTTGATCGAGCGGCGGCCGGCGACTGGCAGCGGAGCCGCGCTGAGCGACCGGCAAGGGAAACCGCTGTCGAACGCGGACCTCGAGGGCCTGGTCGCATGCGCCGCCTGCGACGCGGGTCTATCGAACCCGGTCGAGGTAACCTCCGAAGCGCTGCGCCACACCTATTTTGCATATCTCATCCGGCAGGGCGCGCGGTTGGCGGACATCGGCGAATTCATAGGCCATATTTCGCCTGCGGCTTTCCGCGACTACGGTCGGCTCTCGCCGGCCGGACCCGGACTGCCGCTCGAGCAGATAGACCCGGTTTTTCCCGCGCTGCGCGTCCAAGGCTAGCCCTCGCCGTGCGGCGTGTGCCGGCCAATGGCCGACGGGCTGTCCTTATTCGAATCCGGCGATCTTTGCGTTCCGCAGCATCTCGCGGATGTACTGGGACGGAATCGCATAAGTAATTCCGCTGGGCCGGCTGATCGCCGCCTCACGGGTTCCCTGCACGAATACGGCATTGATGATCCCATAGACCGTTCCGTCATCCGGATCGTATAGCGGACTGCCGCTGTTGCCGGGATACGCGGTGCCGTCGAGCTGGAACACGTGGTAGAAGGAATTGCGGATGCGATCTATCGCCTGCGCGGTCAGCTGCTGGGCGGTGATGCCCGGAAGAGCGACGGGCGTGATCGCGGCAATCATGGCGCGGTGGGTCGCTGGATGAAAGCCGAGCACGGCGACGATGGGAAACCCCGTTAGAACGAGCTGCTGGCCTTCGCGCACCCCGGCCGAATCGCCAAGCTTGAGCGCTGGCAGTGGATCACCGGCGATCTTCAGTAGCGCCAGATCATGGTCCTTGTCGACCGCCACGACTTCGGCCGCTCGAACCTGGCCTGCGCCGTCCTTGGAAACGAGCACCACGCGCGATTCTTTCTTCTCCTCGTCGAGGGGCCGCATGGCGACGTGGGCGTTGGTCACGACGTACCGGCCGTCGGCGACCACGAAACCGGTGCCGCCGAACTGAACGGCCGGGCTGCGGACCTTGAGAAACGTGCCGATTGCAACGATGGACGGCTTCACCCGTTCAATGGTCTGCGTCAGCTCGGCGCCGCCGGCCGGATGAGGTATCGCCAGGCTTGCGGTGAGCGATAAGAAGAGCAGCAACTGGGTGATATGCCGGAGGGCACAGTCGAGCAGAAGGTTGAGGGGCGCGGACCTCATTGAGGTAGCCATTTTACGTGTTTGCCATTAGACTTGGCGCGTTTTGGCGTTCATCCGGAACGTCGCGCCCGCCAGTTGCGGGTGCGGGCAAAAAAATGGCGGTCGGCTTGCGTCGGCCCGCATGAACCGCCGCTGGTGAAGGGCCTCACCGCGCCGGCGCGCCGGAAACGGGACTGCCTGCTGTCAATAATACAGAGCACGGATTGATGAGCGTAATCGCTGTCGTTGGGCTTGGATACGTGGGCTTGCCGCTTGCCGTGGAGTTCGGCAAGAAGGGCGAGACCATTGGGTTCGACTTGTCGCGGGAGAAGGTCGAGAGCTACCGCCGCTTCGAGGACCCGACCGGCGAGGTGGCGAGCGCGGATCTGCGCGCCGCGAAGCATCTGACAGTGACCTCGGAGCCGGCGGCACTCGCGCGGGCTGATTTCATCATCGTTGCGGTGCCGACGCCGGTCGACGGTGCGCATCAGCCCGATCTGAGCCCGCTCGTACGCGCGAGCGAAACGGTGGGCAGGAATCTGAAACGCGGCGCCATCGTCGTCTATGAATCGACGGTCTACCCGGGCGCGACGGAGGAAGTGTGCATTCCGGTCATCGAGAAATTTTCCGGAAAGCGCTGGAAACACGATTTCCACGTCGGCTATTCTCCGGAGCGCATCAATCCCGGCGACAAGGAACATACGCTGACCCGGATCCTGAAAGTGGTGTCCGGAGACGATGCCGAGACGCTCGAAAAGGTCGCCGCGCTCTACGAAAGCATCGTCACCGCCGGAGTGTACCGGGCGTCGAGCCTCAAAGTAGCGGAGGCCGCCAAAGTGATAGAGAACACGCAGCGCGACCTCAATATCGCCCTGATGAACGAGCTTGCGATCCTGTTCGACCGGATCGGCATCGATACACTCGAAGTGCTGCAGGCCGCCGGGACGAAATGGAACTTCCTGCCGTTCCGGCCGGGTCTCGTCGGCGGACACTGCATCGGCGTCGATCCCTATTACCTTACCCACAAGGCCGACATGCTGGGCTACCACCCGCAGGTGATCCTGGCGGGGCGCCGGATCAACGACGGCATGGGCAAGTTCATAGCCGAGCAGACCGTCAAGCACATGATCCGCAACGGCTCGCAGATCAAGGGCTCGAAGGTCAACGTCCTCGGATTGACCTTCAAGGAAGACTGTCCCGACATCCGCAATACGCGGGTGATCGACGTCGTCCACGAGTTACAGGCGTACGGCGTCGACGTGCACGTCCATGATCCCGTGCCCAATGCGGACGAGGCGCGACACGAGTACGGGATCGTGCTCGAGTCGTGGGAAGCGTTGCCGCGCGCGAGCGCGGTGATTGTGGCGGTCGTGCACCGCGAGTTCGTGACGAAGCCGATGTCCGAGTTCGTCGCCAAAGTCGTCGACGGGGGCTGCTTCATCGACGTCAAGGCCCGCTTTGATGTGGCCGCATTGCGGAAAGCGGGTCTGACGGTCTGGCGGTTGTGATTGCCAGGGTCGGCGTGACGTCCAGATATCAGGAGGTTAAGGCGTCCCTGCAGCGTGGCCCGCGCCGGTGGCTGGTCACGGGCGCCGCGGGCTTTATCGGTTCGCACCTCGTGGAGGCGTTGCTCCAGCTCGATCAGGACGTCGTCGCGCTCGACAACTTCGCGACCGGGTACGCGCACAATCTCGAGGAGGTGAAGAAGCTGGTCGGCGACCAGCGCTGGCGCAGGCTGAACTTCATCGAGGGCGATATCCGGGATCTCGCACACTGCCGCCGCGCATGCGCCGGCGTCGCCTATGTGCTTCATCACGCGGCCCTGGGCTCCGTGCCGCGTTCGATCGAGGAGCCGCTGAAGAGCCATGAATCCAACGTAACGGGGTTCGTCAACATGCTCGTTGCAGCGCGCGATGCAGGGGTCGAGCGTTTTGTCTACGCGGCGTCGAGCTCCACCTATGGCGATCATCCGGGTCTACCCAAGGTCGAGGATGTTATCGGACGACCCCTGTCACCGTATGCCGTCACGAAGTACGCGAACGAGCTCTACGCCGATGTCTTTGCCCGCTGCTATGGCGTCGCTTCAGTCGGACTGCGCTATTTCAACATCTTCGGATCGCGGCAGGATCCCGACGGCGCATACGCGGCGGTCATCCCGAAGTGGATCGCCCAGTTTCTCAGCGGCCAGCCCGTGTACATCAACGGTGACGGCGAAACCAGCCGCGATTTTTGCTACGTCGAAAACGCGATCCAGGCGAACCTGCTCGCCGCGGCCACTGCCGATGCGGCCGCTCTGAACCAGGTCTACAACGTTGCGGTCGCCGAACGCACAACGCTTAACGAGCTGTTCGAAATGCAGCGCGATCTGCTGGTGGAGCATGTTCCGTGGGTGCGCGACTCCAAGCCGCATTACCGGGAATTCCGAGAGGGCGACGTGCGCCACTCCCAGGCCGATATCTCCAAGGCCGAGAAGCTCCTCGCTTACGTGCCGACCCATCGCCTACGCGAGGGCCTCAAGGAGGCGATGGGATGGTATGTCAGAAACCTGCGGCAGCAGGCCGGGAACGATCCAGCCAAGGCGACGTGAGAGTACTCCTGCCGCGCGTTACGATCGGCGGGCCACGCAAAAACGCCTAGCTCTGGACCAGATCTTCCAGGCGGCGTCTGGGTAGGGTTCCCCTTTGAGTCCCACCACTGGCGCATAGCAGGCTGGTGAGAGGGTTTCTGCGCTGGCGCCGCCGCCGTTCCTGGTGAGGGGCGCCATCGGAGACCCATTCCCCCTGAGCGAGCGGGGCGCGGGCCTGTTCCAGTCGCGCTACGACCATCTCGTTGCTGTGTAACAGGAATTCGAGAATGGTGCGCGTCTGGTTCTCTATCTTTAGCGACAGCATGTAGATGGCGGTTGCAGTCACCGCCAGTCCCACCACTATCAGCCACCCGATTAATTCATTCATCTAGCCATCCTGACGTCATGATGCTTTACACTTGCCACGTAGCCGCACGCGTCGCCTAGACCTCGAGGAGCGACCGACCCATGAGCATTTCGACTTCCTCACCACCCACACGCAATTTCCACGCCAAGAAATGTTTATGTAATTGAAACAGATACTTGTTAAAGTGCTCCAGCCGGCTATGGCGCCGTTTGTAAAATATTTCGACAGAAATTCGAGGAATTGCCGGGTAGACATTTCGCTGCTGCAAGACTCAAATCGCACAACGCGTCACGCTTCCGCCCTGTCATAAAGTCGACACGTGCGCTGAATTTCAATCACTGAGACGCACTGGTTTGGATCGGGCATTGCCCTTTAACACCATGATTGTATTGAATTATAGGTGTTTACCTCGACGCGTTGCCGGTGGCACGCGGTTTGCGGTGTAGGGCTGTCATGATCCCGATATTCAGCCATTACGTTCCCGGCAGACTGATATTTCTCGCCGCTCTGGAGGCGGGAGTACTGTTGCTCGCTGCCTATGTCGGTATTTCCATGCACATGGCCGAGCCCGGCGTGATCGCCAGTTCCGCGCCCTCGCTGCCGCCGCAGATCGTCGCGTTTGTGTTCGGCATGTTGATCGTCATGTCGAGCATGGGTCTTTACCAGCCCGATCTGTGGGGCAATACCCAGGCGGTTGGCGTGCGCCTCGTTGCCGCGCTCGTGCTGGGATTTACTGTCATCGGGCTCGTTTCGCATCTGGTTCCGTCGCTGCACTTCGGTCCGCACGCACTCGGCGGCGCGCTGGTCGTAGCGCTGACCGGAAGCATTGTCGTCCGCGCCGCATTTTTCAAGTGGAGCAACCTGGGCGTATTCAAATCACGGGTGCTGGTGCTCGGCACGGGCTCGCGCGTGATGAGGCTTGCAGAATTTGCCCAGCACAATCCGAATCACGTCGTGATCGGGTACGTCGCTCTCCAGGAGTCCAAGCACTACATTCCGCTGCCTCACGTGTTGCCCATGGAGCCCGGGGAATCGCTGTTGTCCATCGTCAGGAAGTACTCGATCGACCAGATCGTCATTGCGGTGCGCGACCGGCGCGGAGGCGGCTTCCCGGTGCAGCCGCTGCTGGAGTGCCGCCTGAACGGCGTCAAGGTCACCGAGCTGCCGACGTTCTTCGAACGCGAGTACCGTCAGGTGCTGCTCGAGTCGCTCAACCCGAGCTGGATGGTCCTCGGAGAAGGTTTCCGTCAGGGATTTTTCCGCAATTCCGTAAAGCGCTTGTTCGATCTGGCCGTGAGCGGTGTGCTGCTCCTGCTGACGCTGCCGATCATGTTCATCACCGCTATCTGTATCGCGCTCGAAAGCGGACTGCCCGTCCTGTATCGCCAGGACCGCGTCGGCCAGGGTGGCCGCATTTTCACGCTCTACAAGTTCCGCAGCATGAAGAACGATGCGGAGAACGACGGAACGCCGCGCTGGGCGGCCACCGACGATGACCGTACCACGTACGTGGGGAAGATCATCCGCAAGCTGCGGATCGATGAGCTGCCGCAGATCATCAACGTGCTGAAGGGCGACATGAGCTTTGTCGGACCGCGCCCGGAACGGCCGTATTTCGTCGACCAGCTCGGGAGGCAGATACCGTACTATGCATTGCGGCACAGCGTTAAGCCGGGGATCACCGGCTGGGCTCAGGTGCGTTACCCCTATGGCGCGTCAGTTGACGATGCGATCGAAAAACTTCAGTATGATCTGTACTATGTGAAGAATCACTGCCTCTTCCTCGATCTCATGATCCTGATCGATACCGTGCAAGTCGTATTGTGGGGCAAGGGGGCGAGATAGCAAGAGGCTGTTGACCGGGCGCTGGACGGAAATAACCGATGGCACTACCTGTCGGGACCTTGGGGTACGCCGCTGCAGCAGCGGCGTTTCTTTTTCTATCCGTGCTGTTGGTGATGAGCTGGCGCGGCCGCTTGCCCGGCATTTTGCTGGCCGCGGGCAGTCTCACGACCGTAGCGTGGGCGGGCGCAACAGCGTATCTCATCGCTCGGCCCGACCCCTCTCTATTCGCCGCCGACCTGCTCGAGGTTCTGCGCACCGCCGCATGGCTCATTTTCCTGATGGTGCTGCTCGGGTACGGCAGCAAGGAGGTCGGGCGCCTGCGGCTGTTCGCTGTTGCCCTGGTGGTGTTTTGCGGCGTGCTCTTCGCGGCGACGTTCTTTTCGGGCTATACGTTCGCGACCAGGCTGGGCGCCTTCGGCATTTTCGGCCGGCTGACTCTGGCGGTGGTCGGCATGATCCTGGTCGAGCAGCTCTACCGCAACGTCAATCCGCAGCAGCGGTGGGGCATCAAGTTCCTGTGCCTCGGATTCGGCGGAATTTTCGCCTGCGATTTTTATCTTTACGCCGACGCGCAGTTGTTCCGGCGCGTGGACGGCGACATCTGGGCGGCGCGTGGTGTCGTCAACGCGCTGGTCGTCCCGCTCCTCGCCATCGCGACTGCGCGCAACCCGACGTTGTCGCTGGATGTGACCATTTCGCGTCGAATCGTGTTCCACTCCACGGCGATGCTCGGGGCGGCGACGTACCTGCTGTTGATGGCGCTCGCCGGATTCTACATACGCTACTTCGGCGGCAACTGGGGCTCGGTGCTTCAGGTCATCTTCCTGTTCGGCGCCGTGATGTTGCTCTGCGCAATCCTGTTCTCGGGCACCCTCCGCGCCCGCCTGAAGGTCTTTCTCAGCAAGAACTTTTTCAGCTACCACTACGATTACCGCGACGAATGGCTGCGCTTCACGCAAACGTTGTCGGAAGGCGAGCCCGGCACGCAATTGCGCGAGCGCTCCATCCAGGCGATCGCCGGCCTGGTCGACAGTCCGGGCGGCGCGCTGTGGCTGGCCCAGGAATCGGGGACTTTCGAGCTGAGCGCGCACTGGAACACTCCGAGCGCGAGCGGGACCGAGCAGGCCGACGGCGCGCTCTGCCAGTTCCTGGAACGGCGCCATTGGGTCATCGACCTCGACGAGTACGTGACGCACCCTGAGCTCTACGAGGGGCTCAAGATCCCGGAATCGGTGCGTTTGGTCCCGCTCGCCTGGCTCGTGGTGCCGCTGACGCTTCACGAGCGGCTGGTGGGATTTGTGGTGCTCGTCCGGTCGCAGGGCCGCGTCAAGCTCAATTGGGAAGTGAACGACCTGCTGAAGACCGCCGGCCGGCAGGCGGCGAGCTACCTCGCACAGCTGGAGGCTGCCAAGGCGTTGCTGGTGGCGCGGCAGTTCGAATCTTTCAACCGCATGTCCGCATTCGTGGTGCACGACCTCAAGAACCTGGTGGCGCAGCTGTCGCTGCTCCTTTCGAATGCAGACCGGCACAAGCACGAGCCCGCATTCCAGCAGGACATGATAGAGACGGTGGCCCATTCGGTCGAAAAGATGAGCCGGCTGTTGTTCCAGTTACGTGGCGGCTATACTCTGGAAGCTCCGAAGCCGGTCTCGCTCGAGGAGCTGCTGCGGCAGGTAGTCGCTGCACGTTCGGGCCTGAAGCCGGCTCCACGACTCGAGGTGCGAGACGGCTCGATGAGCGTGGTCGCCCACCGCGCGCGCCTCGAGCGCGTGATCGGCCACCTGGTCCAGAATGCCATTGACGCGACGCCCGCGGAGGGCAATGTGGTAGTCCAGCTTTTGCGGCAGAATAGCTCTGCGGTGATCGAAATCGCCGATACCGGATGCGGAATGAGCGAGCAGTTCATCCGCTACCGGCTGTTCAAGCCGTTCGAGTCGACGAAAGCTGCGGGCATGGGAATCGGCACTTATGAGACGCAGCAGTATGTGAGGGAGCTCGGCGGACGCATCCATGTGGAGAGCCGGGAGGCGCGGGGAACCACCTTCCGCGTCGACCTCCCGTTACATGCCCATGCGGATGCCGCGGGAGAGGGTGTGGCGGTGGAGGACCAGGCTTGAGCAAAGACGGGAAAATTCTGCTGATCGTCGAGGATGACCCCGGCCTGCAGAAGCAGATGCGCTGGAGCTTCGACGCCCATGAAACGCTCGTTGCGGGTGATCGCGAGAGTGCACTCGCATTGCTGCGCCGGCACGAGCCTCCGGTCGTTACCCTGGACCTGGGGCTTCCTCCGGACGCCGATGGGGCGTCGGAAGGGCTTGCGACCCTGGAACAGATACTGGCCCTCGTGCCGGACACGAAGGTGATCGTGGTAACCGGCAATCAGGATCGCGCCAACGCGGTGAAGGCGGTCGGCATGGGCGCCTACGATTTCTACCAGAAGCCGTTCGAGCCGGAAGTACTGGGACTCGTCGTCGACCGGGCGTTTCGCCTGCATTCCCTGCAGCAGGAAAACCGCCGGCTGCAACAGCAGGCGTCGGAATCCGAAACCAAGGGCATCATCACCCGCGATCCGGCGATGCTCAAGGTATGTCGCAGCGTGGAGAAGGTGGCGCCCTCGGACGCCACGGTTCTGCTGCTGGGCGAGTCCGGCACGGGCAAGGAGTTGCTGGCCAAGGCCCTGCACCAGTCGAGCCCCCGTTCGGCCAAGCGGTTTGTCGCGATCAACTGCGCGGCAATTCCGGAAACCCTGCTCGAGTCGGAGCTGTTCGGCTACGAGAAGGGGGCGTTTACCGGCGCGAACAAGCAAACCCGTGGCAAGATCGAGTTCGCCGATGGTGGTACGTTCTTTCTCGACGAGGTCGGGGATCTCTCGGCCGCATTGCAGGCGAAGTTGCTGCGCTTCCTTCAGGAACGCGTGGTCGAGCGCGTCGGGGGGCGGGAAGAGATTCCGGTCGATGTGCGCATCGTGTGCGCTACTCATCAGAACCTGAAGCAGCTGATCGCGGACGGCCGGTTCCGGGAGGATCTCTACTATCGTCTGAGTGAAATCGTGATCGCTATCCCGCCCCTCCGCGAGCGGCCCGGAGACGCGGCGCTGCTCGCGCACGCGTTCATGCATGCGTTCAGCCGCCAGCAAGGACGCTCCCTGCTCGGTTTCAAGCAGGATGCGCTCGACGCGATCGAGAACTATACCTGGCCGGGCAACGTGCGCGAGCTCGAGAATTACATCAAGCGCGCGGTCATCATGGCCGATGGATCCCAGCTCAGTGCCGGTGATCTGGGGCTCGCGGTATCGCCTGGAGAGGCCGAGCCGGTCAACCTGCGGGAGGTGCGCGACGAGGCGGAACGGAAGGCAATCGTCAGAGTTCTGAGCCGGGTGGACGGCAACGTTGCCGACGCAGCGCAGTTGCTGGGCGTAAGCCGGCCCACGTTGTACCACTTGATCAATCGCTACGGCCTCAAGCAGCCCGGATCGTTCAAGCCGGAAGAGGCATGAGCGGCCGAGAGGGGGAAACAAGAAAGGGCACGGCGATCGACGCCGTGCCCTTTTCGTTTTAGTCCCGGTCTTGAAGACCGCTGCTGCGCACCCTCAGCTGCCGAGAATGGCGCGGCGTCGCACTAAAGCTGCCAGCCCGAAGAGTCCAATCCCGAGCAACGCCACTGTGCCAGGCGATGCTACGACCTGGGATGTGCGGAATCCGGGACTGAGCATATCCACCTTCCAGTTGTCGCCGCCCAGCACGCCCGCAACGAGGAGGTAGCGCGGTGCGCTGCCTCCTTGTCCCCCTGAGCCGCCTGTATCCACACCAGACCCACCGCCACTGAGGGAGGGGATACTGCCGGTGTACACCACGAGGTTATTGGTGGTGCTTGAAGAAGAGTCGTTCGTCGTGCCCTGAGTCGTGTTCGCACACCCGCTGAAACAGGCGTAGGTGAAATCGTAATTCCCGTTGGGATTCTGGCTCCCGAAAAACACCGAAAGCTCTGGCGCGCCTTGCGCCCCGGAACCGGAGCCGGAACTATCCGGCCAACCCAGCCGCAAGGCGTCTGCGTCGAGTCCCTCTGCTGGCAACTCGAACACCGCCACGGCTACGGTGCCGCCCGCATACTTCGTTAACGATCCCCCTTCGTAGCTGCCGCCGGCAAGCTGGTTGCCAGTCCCGAATCCTCCGCTGTAGAGCGCGAGCTGGAGAATGTTCGTGAAGAGACTGCTACCCCCAATCGAGCCGGTATTCACGCTCGAATACTGACCGGTATTAGCGGCTACCTGATAGGTACCTTGGGTGGTATAAGACGACAGCCACTGCGTCGCCCCCACAGGCGCAGCAATGAGGACTCCGAAGATCGCTGCCAAGAACACCAAAATTCGTACCATTTTTGCTACTTTCACGCTGTCTACGCGCTCGAGCACCGGCGCAATGCTCCCTCCTCGACCGACTGTGAGCAAGTTTCGGGCCATTCGTCGCCCGTTACTATGTAACTACATGTTCTGTAACGAAGTTTATAGATGAGCATCGTCGACCTGGAAGCGCCCATCGCGTCCGTGAAGTCCATTTTGTAAAAAACATGGACAAGGATCGCTGGAGTTGATGCATGCTTTAGCCCCAATTTTACGCTGAGATCATCTATAACATATTGATTTAAGGACACTTCAGTTACTGGTCACACATGCTTTCGTCAATTTCAATTGTAAAAAAAACCGACAGCGACAAAGCTGACCTCCAACCCATCCAAAAGCCCGTGGCGAGCGGCTTGCGAAAGCTTGTTCACGGCCCCAAGGACTTCAATAACGCCTGCGCGTCGTCGGAGTGAGGGAATGCCTTGCCGGCGCCGAGTATGTTCCTCAATTCGGCGCGCGCGCGCGTCTTGTCGCCCGCCTGAACCAGTGCCTGTGCGAGATGATACCGGATTTCCCGGTTCTCGCCGTCGAGGGCGACTGCCTTGAGGAGCATCTGTATGCCTTCGTGCAGCTTGCCTCGACTCACGAGTATCCACCCAAAGGTGTCGAGGACGGCCGGTTCGCCGGGGGTGAGCTGGTAGGCGCGCTCCGCGAAATCGAAAGCGGCCCCATCTCCCACGGCGTGCAGCGACCACGCGAGGTTATTGAGCGTGCGGGCATCCTGAGGCTTGCGTCGGTCCAGTTCCACGTAGTGCGGAATGGCTTCCTTGTAGCGGCCTTTGGCGCTCAACGCCTCCGCCAGGTAGGTACGCGTCGCCACGTCGTCCGGGTTCTTCTGCACCCATTCTTCGAGGGGTGCCTCTCGCGCCTGATCGGGGCTCGCGACCGACAAGGCTCGATGCACATTGGTCAGCATCTGTCCGCTGGGCTCCAACTTGGCCGCGGCCTCGAATGCCTTCACGGCGCCGCGCCCTTCGCCTTGTGCCAGCAGGATATCCCCTTCGAGCCTGAAGCCAACAACGGATTTCGGATTGTCACGCTGGACCTGCCGGGCCAGATCGAGCGCCTCACCATACTTCTTGTTCGAGATCAAAATGTTGGCAAGGAGCGCCTTGGCGTCCTGACTGCGCGGATTGCGCTTGAGCGCGCCGCGGACCACCTCCGTCGCCGTGCGGGAGTCCCCGTTAGCCATGTTGGCCGAAGCCAGCAGAAGGTAGGCCTCGACCGAACCGGATTGCACCATGGTCAGCGTGCTGAACGTTGTTATGGCGCCGGAGTAGTCCTTCGCAGCCATCTGAACGGTGCCCAACGTCTTCAGCACCTTGGGATCGCGCGGCCGCAGCCTCAGCGCCTGCTTCGCCGACTGGACCGACTCCTTGAGTTCACCCGCGCCCACCTGTGCTTCAGCGATCATGAGCAACGCCGTAATCGATTCCGGATGCGCATCAGCCGCCTGGCGTGCCCATTTAAGGCCCTCGGCGCGCTGGCCCGCCTTGAATTCGAGCTGCGCCATCGACAACAGTGCTTCGAGGTGCGTCGGATTCTTGTTCAGAACTTCCGAGATCCGTTTTCGGGCTGAATCAGGCTTGCCCTCGTCGAGGTCCATTCCGGCGAGCTCCTGGACCGCCGGGAAATAGGCCGTGTTCAGTTGCGTGGCACGTTGAAAGGCGAGGCGCGCACCGGACGCATCACCTGCGGCGCGCATTACTACTCCCTTGAGCATATGCGTTTCCGGGTTGGACGGAAGGCGCCGCTCGACGGCAAGGGCGGCTTCGCGCGCCTTCTCGATCCGTTTGTCGGCAACGAGCATCATGATCAGCCCGTAATCGGCTTTCGTATTCGGGGGATTCATAGCAATTGCCGCGCGGAAATCGGCTTCTGCGCGCTCGCGCATTCCGCTCGCGAGGTGCGTCATCGCCAACGCTGTACGGAATTCCACGTCCTGCGGCGCCAGCTTCACCGCCTTGGCGAGCGTCTCGCGCGCCTCCTGGACGTCTCCGAGCTGCAGCATGGCCTGTCCGGCAAGTCCGAGTAGCTGCGGGTCTTCCACCTCACCCGCGAGTAGCGGCCTCAGGACGTTGAGGGCGGCCTGCCCGTAGTTCTTGGCGAGGAGAGTTGCGGCCAGCAACTTGCGCGCATTGGTATCCGTTGGATATCTGGTGAGGTAGCGAACCAGGGCTGTCTGAGCCTGCTCCAGCTCGCCCGTCGCGTAGCTGAGCTGTCCCGAAACGAGCAGCGCTGGCGCGTACTGGGGCAGGACGTCCAGCACTTTTTGCAGGTATTGACTGCATGTCTGGTATCGCTTCTCTTTGCACTCGATGAGCCCCTGGGCGAAGTTGAGCAGGGGCCCGGCCGGCGCCATCTTGCTGGCTCGCTCCAGAACCGGCCGTGCATCCGCGATGCGATCGGCGCTGACGAGTGCAATGCCCTGGAGCAGGGCGAGATTTACATTGCTGGGTTCGAGCTTCGCCGCTTCCACATACTCCGGCAGCGCCTGCTCCAGCTCCCCGGCGGTGCGCCGCAGCTCGGCCAGGGCAAGATGAGCCTCGGCGCTGCGTGGATTCGATGCAAGAACCTCGGCGATCAGGCTTTCGGCCCGTTGCCGCTCGTCTTTCCGTGCCAGAGCAAGTCGCGCCAATCCGAGTCTGGCCTTGTCAGGCGATGCTCCCATGGCAAGCTGGAACTGGGTGTTGGCGCTCGTGAGATCGCGCTCCGCGAGGTAGGCAAGGCCGCGCAGCACCGCAAATTCCGCAAGCGTCTTGGCGTCCGTGGGCTGGGGGCGCTTGGGATCCGGCTCGAGGAGCTGGAGCAACTCCTTGGACTTGTCGAGGTCGAGCAATACCGGGCCGAGCACGGGTATGACGTCCACCGCCGGCTTTCCGAGATCGATGGCCTGACGGAGGAAGCTTTCCGCCTCCGGCAATATGCTCGAATCCGCCAGTATCTTGCCGAGTTGGAAGGCCGCCTCGGCATGTTTTGGGTCGCGTGCCAGAAGCGCCCTGAACGTGATCGCTGCCGAGATTCGGTCGCCATTGGCGAGATAGACGCTGCCCTCGCGCTCCAAACTCTCGACGCTATCGCATCCCGGGAGGAGGAGCATCAATACCGCAGCCAGCAGCAGCGGCTGGCGGGCGACCACCCGCTTACCGGTCGATCGAATCAACATCATTTTTTGCGCTTGGTGTGCTGAGCTGGAAAAGACGTGGTGCTGCGCCCCAGGTTCGCTCCCAATCATGCCATGGATTACCGGGAGGTGCTTAGCCCGCACGATTTACCGAGAGCCTTCCCATGTTGGTCCGGAAATTGCTTCTATGCCCCAGAGGGAATAAATCAAGGGGTCGCAAATGAAGATCCTGTCCGCCGAGAAATCCAAGCTGCTGGCCGAGCAGAATGGCTGGTCGCTGGAATTTGCGCAAGGTTTTGTCGACGGCGAAACGTCGCGCAGACTCGGCAAGGCGCCTGCGCTGCTTGCGCTGGTCGGAATCGACGAGCGTTCCATGGGCTTTCGGGCCGGATACTTCGAGCGGGTGAACCTTGAGCCCGCGCGGACTGCGAAATCGGACACGCCCGTCAGGCGTCGTGAGCAGGTTCGGGTCGGCTGACCCTCCCCAGCACGTAGAAACTTCGACAAATTAGTCGGCGCCGCGACGCCATGGTCTTGGCGGGCGCTGTCGCATTGGCGAAATTTTTCACGAATGCGCCGGACCTGAAAAAACAGCAGAGGATGCGTCCGCGCGATCGCGCGACGCGACCGGCGGTCGGCAAGGGCTCGGCATCGGAATCCCCTTTGTCAGATTTCCTTACGGTCAAATTTGCAGCAGAGCCTGGTCGAAAATCCTTTCCCGGCCCTTAAACAATTAATAATCAATATCTTGAGATCGACTTTTCACCCTTTCTTACACGCATCTTACGATTTTCCCTGTCGGTTTTTTTTACAAGACGCCTCGATAGCGGATTTTGAGTCCTGGGTTTGTTGCATAGAAAACAATATGAAACAATGAGTTGAACTAATACCTCGATTATGAGCATGAATATTGCTTCCGGTTTCCGGTGCAATTTTCCGGTTGTTAAGTAAAGGCGTTACTGGCGTACGCCTTGTCCACTAGACCCGGCTGGTGGAATCTGGTTTTTGGGGAGGGGTGAATGCCTCGCAAGTTCCATGAAAGTCGGCGGTTGCCTGTTGCTGTACAGTTGGCGACCGCATGGGCTCTACTGTGGGTCAGCGGAGCCGTGATGGCTGCCAATCCCGTGTCGTCGTCCTGCGCCACGCCCGATCCCAATACACCGTCCATTACCACGTGTTTCTTCGACCTGACCGCGTCGCCGTCGACCACGGCAGTTCCCGCGTCTGCAGTGTTGAATGGCGGGATTTTCCAGGTGCCTGGCCCGAACGACCCGCTCGGGCAGGGGTTCATAACGGGTACCGGCGTATTCAACCCGTTCGTGCGCATCCAGGAGTCGGGCAACGGGAACGCAGCTTCCAACGGCGTCGAGACCGGCTTCAATACCGACGGGCGTAGCGGCGTCGGGCAGCTTGCGACGGAGCTGGACAATCACGACAAAGGCGGCAGCAACTGGAACCATTCAATCAAGCTGGGCGACATCAACATCGTGACCGTCGGTGGCAAGCAGTACTATGAGTTTTTGCTCGACAGCAACGAGCAGGGGAATACCAAGAACTCCGGAATTTCACTGGACGAATTCAAGGTGTTCACCGCCGCGACCGGCGACATCCACAGTGGCTATACGGGACAGGACGACACCGCGGGATTCACCAACTTCCAGTTGAACAACGGAGCGACGCTCAAGTATGACATGGACGCCGGTCCGGGAGGGGATTCATCGATCTTGATGGATTACAGCAACTTCAGCGGGAGCGGGAATGGCGTCGATCTTCAGGCGCTGGTGCCGGTGACAAACTTTGCCGGTGTTTCCCCCGACAGTTTCGTCTACCTCTACTCGAAGTTCGGATGGACATCCAACCAATGCACGGTGACCGGGCAACAAGTCAGCCCTTGCCTGACTCCGGACGGAACGACGGGTCAAGGCACGCCATTGGGAGGTGCCGGGACAAAGGTAGGCAGCTTGAATTTCGAAGTGGACGCCGGATTCGAGGAATGGTCGATACGCAAGAGAACTCCGGTGCCTGCTACTGCACTGTTGCTGGGTATCGGCTTGGCGGGATTGGCGGCAGTGCGCAAGGGTAAGGGCCGTAAGAAGGCTCCGGGCCTTTCCGCCTAGAAGATAGCTATTGCTCGTGGTGCGCCCTGGGGGCGCACCAGCATAACCGGGGGCGCACGTCGCGCCCCTGTTCACATGCAAGCACGGTTACTGCCTTCGGCTGTTGCCCTCGGCGGTCTATCGCTGTTTTAACGGGTTTATTCACTATCCACCCGTCGAGTGCTACTCTTTCGGGGGTTAGCACGTTGCCGCGGCCAGGGCACCGCGGTTTTCCATTCCTTTTATGACTATACGGTGCAAGGGCAGGGTGATCGTTGCGCTCCTGGCGAGCGTGCTGGTGATCGCCTGCAGCCCGCCAGATACCGACAAAATGATGCTGGAGGCGAAGCAATACCAGCAGAAAGGAGATCTCAAAGCCGCCGTCATCGTGCTGAATAACGTCCTGCAGCTGAAACCTGAGGAAGGTGAAGCTCGCCTGATAATGGGCACGATCTCCATGCAGAACCGGGACCCGCGCGCAGCCGAGCACCATTTTCGCGCGGCCCTCGAAGCAAAGGTCGATCCGAAGGTCCTGCTTCCGCTCCTTGCCCAGGCACTGTTCGAACAGGCTGAATTTCAAAAGCTTCTGGATGCCACGCGGGCGAGCGATTACGGCGACGCGGCGCAGCAGCCGGAGATACTCAGTTTTCGGGGCCACTCGCAGCTTTCCCTCGGACGCCTCGAAGAAGCGGCCGCATCGTTCCAGGAAGCACTGAAGCGCAGACCCGAATATGCTCCGGCGCTGCTGGGAGAGGCACGCCTCGCCTTGCTCAAGAGGGATGTCCCCGCCACCGTAACCTTGGTCGATCGCGCGCTCGCCGCTGACCCCTCCAACATCGACGCCTGGTTGATCAAGGGCGACCTCGACCGGGCCGCAGGTAATTTCCGCGCAGCCCTTGCCGATTACGAGAAGGGGCTCGCCCTCAGCCCCAAAAGTCTCGCCGCCAACCTCAATCTGGCCTCGTTGCACATGCAACAGGGGGAGCTCGAGCTCGCGCGCAAGCACGTTCGCTCCGTGCTGGAGACGGCGCCCGACAGCCCGATCGGCTATTACCTGCTCGGATTGCTGGAATTCCAGAGCAAGAATTTTGCCGCCGCCAACGATGCGATCCAGCAGGTTCTGAAGGCCGCGCCCAGCTACCTCCCCGCGACCGCACTGGCTGGAGTAGTCGCCTACACGGTAGGCGCGAACGAGCAGGCAGAGCAGCGCTTGGGCGATGCAGTGGCTAGGTATCCGACCAGCGTCTCCCTGAGGAAGTTGTTTGCTGCGGCCCTGTTGAGGAGCGGCAAGGCGAGGCGCGCGATCGACGTGCTGGAGCCCGCGCTCAAGGCCGCGCCGAGCGATACGGGCCTGCTGGTCTTGTTCGCCGAGGCCAAGTCGCTCAATGGTGAAGCTCCGGTTGCGCGGAAGTACTTTGAACTGGCCGCCAAGTACTACCCGCAGAGTCCCGGCGTGCGCGCCGGCCTCGGGATGACGCGGCTTGCGACCGGGGAGATTGACAAGGCGTTGGCCGATCTGGAGGCGGCGGTCGAGCTTGGCAGCGGTGTCGCGGAGATTTCCCTGGTGAAGGCGCTCGTGTCGATGAAGCGCTACGACAAGGCGCTCGAGGCCGTAGCTCGACTGGAAAAGAAGCGGCCCGAGGATCCAGTAACGTTCAATCTCAAGGGAGCGGTGCTGTTCGCGAAAGGCGATACGGCAGGGGCGCGCAAGGCATTCGAGCAGGCTGTAGCGCTGCAGCCATCGAAGTTTGCCGCGGCCAGGAATCTTGCGCAGCTCGACGTGCGCGAAAACAATCCGGCCGCAGCGCGCATACGTTTCGAGAAGATCCTCGAGCGCGACGCGGAGAACGTGCCCGCTATGCTCGCGCTCGCCGAACTCACAGCTGCGGCCGGCAACAGCGCAGAGGCGCTATCGTGGGTGAAGCGGGCAAGGGATGCGCAGCCAAAATCCTACGCGCCTTCCATGGCACTCGCGCATCTGTACTTCGCCGCGGGGGACTACGCCAGCGCCATCGCCGCGGTGCGCGATGCGGTGGCCGCCGACCCCGACAGCGCCGATGCTCTCAACCTGCTGGCTTATTCACAGCTGCGGCTCGGCCAGCGAACGCAGGCTCTGGCCACTTATTCGGTGCTCGTCAGCCGCTATCCGAAATCGGCGGAAGCGCACTACGGGTTGAGCGGGGCGCTGTCCGCGGATGGCCAGTACAGAGCCGCGGAACGCAGCCTCAAGACGGCGCTGCAACTGAGGCCGGGCTTTCCCGAGGCGATGTATGCCCTCGCCGCATTGCAACTGCGGATGGGAAAGACCGCGGAAGCAGGAAAGCTCGTGGGCGATGCGCAAAAATGGCTGCCGCAGACATCCCTGGCGTCCGTCATTGCCGGCGACACGGCCATGGCGGAGAAGCGTTACGACCGCGCCGTACAGGCGTATGGGGTGGCCTTCGCTGCGGAGAAATCCCGCGAAATGCTGCTGAGACTCCATGGCGCGTTGCTCGGCGCCGGTAAGACCGCCGCCGCAGAAGCGCTGACCACGGAATGGCTGAAGAAGAATCCGGACGACGTTCAGGTGCGCTATCTGGTGGCCGACACGGCAATCCGCAATCAAAACTTCCGCCTTGCAGCGGAGCAATACGAGTACGTGCTGAAGATCGAGGGCACCAAGCTGCCCCTGCTGCACAACCTCGGAATGGTCTACGAGCGGATGAATGATCCACGCGCGCTGGAGCTCGCCGAGACGGCATACAAGATAGCGCCCGAGCAGCCGGGTGTCCTGTTCAACCTGGGCCGACTTGTGCTGCAAAAGGGGGATGCCGAGCGCGCGGTCAAGCTGCTGGAGAAGGCGCGGACCATGTCGCCTGACTCCCAGCTGGTCCGTTACGATCTCGCCAAGGCCTACATCAAAGTGGGCTCCAACGACCTTGCGCGGATTGAACTGCAGCAATTGCTCCGCAGCCGCCAGGAATTTCCCGAACGCGCCGAAGCCGAAGACCTGCTGCGGAAACTCAAGAATTGACTCCGGCCGATGCAAGCTCTCGTCCCCGGAAAGAGATAGGATTACACTGAACGTACGGGCCTTGACCGGGCGACCATTTCACGCGCGCAAGAGGTGAATCCCATGGTCGACTTGCAACTTACGCGAGGGTATGCAACGCGCGTCGCGCTGTTGCTGATGATCGTGCTGTGCATCGGCAGCTGTGGCAAGAAGATGCCCAGCGTCGAAGACGCGATGGCCAGCGCCAAGCAGGAGCGCGCGAAGGGTAACAATGCGGCGGCCATCGTCCATCTCAAGAACGTGATCCAGAGAGCCCCCGACAACGCGGAGGCGCGCTATCTTCTGGGACTGGGCTACGTCGACACCGGCGACTTCGCTTCGGCGGAAAAGGAGCTGCGCCAGGCGCTCGAACTGCGCTACGACGCGGCGCAGATCGTTGCGCCGCTCGGTAAGTCGCTGCTGGCGCAGGGCGAATTTCAGAAAGTCCTCAACGATATCCGCGTCGACGCTGCAACCGGCAACGCAGCGCAGGCGGAGATCCTCTCGCTGCGGGGACTCGCTGCGCTCGGTGCGGGGCGCACCCGCGACGCCCGCGAAGCGTTCGAGCAGGCGCTCGCCAAGCAGCCGGAATTCGCCGATGCATTGCTCGGCCAGGCGCGGCTCGCCGCCGGTGAGCGCAAACTCGACGAAGCCGCGGCTCTGATCGAGCGCGCCATCGCCAGCGCTCCGAACAGCGTCGACGCATGGCTCATGAAGGGGGATCTGCAGCGGATTCTGAAGCAGGAAGGCGCGGTCGCCTCCTACCAGAAAGTACTCGAGCTCAAGCCGGATAACGTCCCCGCCCGACTGAACGTGGTTTCAATGGAGATCGCCGCCGGGAATTTCGACGCCGCCAACAAGCAGCTCGAGCAGGTGCGCCAGGTCGCTCCAAAGAGCCCGATGGTCAAGTACATGGAGGCGCTCATCGAGTTCCGGAAGGGCAACTACGCCGCCGCGCGCGATGCCGTGCTGCAGGTCCTCAAGGTCGCGCCCAACCATCTGCCCAGCGTGCTGCTGGCGGGCGCAATCGAGTATGCGCTGGGGTCGCATTCCCAGGCGCAATCGTACCTCGCGCGCGTGGTCGAACGGGCGCCGGGCAACCTCTATGCGCGCAAGCTCCTGATCGCGTCGCTCGCAAGAAGCGGCAACATGCAGCGGGCTCAGGAAGTGCTCGAGCCCGGATTGAGACAGTCGCCTAACGATGCGGGGTTGCTGGCGCTCGCCGGAGAGGTGGCAATGCAGGCCAATGATTTCGCCCGGGCGAGAGAGTACTTCGACAAGGCCGCCAAGCTCGATCCCAAGAGCGCCGGCGCCCGCACCGGGCTTGCCGTGAGCCGTCTCGCTTCCGGCGAGGCGGACCGCGCGCTGGCCGACCTCGAGGCGGCGGTGCAGCTCGATTCCGACAAGTACCAGGCGGACATATTGCTCGTGACGTCGCATCTGCAACGCGGCGAGTTCGACCAGGCGCTCAAGGCGCTGCAAAGCTTGGAAAAGAAGCAGCCCGACAATCCGCTCACCTACAATCTGAAAGCCGCCGCGTACCTTGGCAAGAAAGACAGCCTGAACGCGCGCAAGAACCTGGAGCGGGCGCTCGAGCTTCGGCCCACCTACCTGCCCGCGGCATTGAACCTCGCACAACTCGACTTGCAGGACAAGAATCCCCAGGCCGCCCGCCGCCGGGTCGAGGCGATCGTCGAGAAAGACCCGAACCACGTGCAGGCTTTGCTTGCGCTCGCGAATCTCGGGCCGCGGCTTGGGGCGACGGTAAAGGAGCAGGTCGAGTGGCTGGAGCGCGCCCAGCGGGCGAGTCCCGCAACGCCTCAGCCGCAGCTCATGCTGGCGCGTCTCTACATCCAGACCGGCGAGCCGAAAAAAGCGCTCGAGCTGGCGCAGAAGGCGCAAGCAGCGAACCCGAACAGCATCGAAGTGCTCGATGCCCTCGGCGCCATCCAGATCGCGGCAGGCGAGAGGAACCAGGCCCTTGCGACCTACGGCAAGCTGGCGACCTTGCAACCCAAGTCGGCGGTCGCCCAGTACCGTCTCGCTACCGCGCAGTCCATCAACGGCGACACCACGGGGGCTGCGAATTCGCTGCACAAGGCGCTCGCGCTGCAGCCCGACTTCGTGGATGCGCAGGCGGCGCTCGCCGAGCTGGAGCTGCGCGCCGGCCGCTCGGCGGAAGCGCTCAAGATCGCACGGCAGCTGCAGAAGCAGGCCACCTCTTCCGCCGTGGGCTACACCCTCGAAGGCGATGCCCTGATGGCGGAAAAGAAGTTCCTCCCGGCGGCGAAGTCGTACGAAACGGCCTACGGCATGGACAAGAACGGCGTGCTCGCGGCGAAAATGCACGCGGCATACCTGCAGGGCGGGAAGCCCGATGAGGCGGAAGCGCGGCTGGCGCAATGGCTGAAAGCCTCACCCGAAGACAGCGCCGCGCGGCTGTACTCCGCGGATGCCAGCCTCAGGACCGGCAAGTACAAGAGCGCGATCGAGCAGTACGAATGGCTGCAGCAGAAGCAGCCCGACAATATCATCGTGCTGAACAACCTCGCCTGGGTGTACCAGCAGGTGAAGGATCCGCGGGCGCTGGCGACCGCCGAGCGGGCGTACAAGCTCAAGCCCGACAACCCCGCCGTCGCCGACACCCTCGGCTGGATGCTGGTGGAGCAGGGCAACACCGCGCGTGGCGTCGAGCTGCTGCGGAAAGCGGTGGTGGCGGCGCCCCAGTCGCCCACCATCCGTTACCATCTCGCTCAGGCATGGCTGAAGTCCGGCGACAAGGCGAAAGCCCGCGACGAGCTGGAGGGGTTGCTGTCCACCGGCACGAAGTTCCCGGAGCAAAACGAAGCGCAGAACCTGCTGAAAGAATTGCGCAGGTAGAGCTGGCTTAGGGCGCTATGCTGTGCGCGGCCAGGATGAAAAACAGCATCTGTGACTGCGCATCGGGGGCGATTTCCCCCCGATAGCGCGACCACAGCTCCCGAGCGGCTGGCTTGTTTCTTTGCGCGATATGGCCCAGCATCGCCACCATCACCAGGTAACGCGTGCGCTGCGGAGTCAAGCCGCCGCCTTGGAGCAGATGCTCGGCGAGCTTGGTCATCTCCTTCGAGTTGCGATTCCCTATCATTTTCAATAGGGCGAGCCAATCATTTTCCACGGCGTTCAATTGCGAGCCGCAGGGCTGCGTCTCGATCCAGCGCCAGATCGGCACGAGCTCCTCGGGGCGCAAATATGGCACCACAGCCATGCCGACGTTGAGCATGCCGTCGATCTTATCACCACGCACCGCGGGCTCGGCGCAGCTTGCCGCTGCGCGCCTCGGCACCGCCGTTGATGCGTCTCGCAGCACTGTCGCGGCACGATATAACTGGCTCGCTCGATAATACTCGGACGCGGTAATGCTGGTCGTATCCGTAACCGCCAGTCGCACGCCCAGTAACTCCAGCGCCGGAACCGGCACCGCCGCCAGCGCTATGAGGTCCCCCGCGTTCAATTGAAGGAACCGCGTACGCGCCGCGTTCTGGTCCAGCACCGGATAGTAGTCAGAATTGGCGGCGATAGGGATGCGGGCAAGCAACGGGGCGAGCAGCTCCTTTGTCGCGATATGCCGCACCTCCACGTCCGCCGTCTGGTTGATGCCCACACGGGCCAGCTCCCCGGCGAACCGCGGCACCTGGAACAGCGAACCATCGATCGGTGGCAGAGGCGCACCGTTGCGGGCAACGATGAGGATGTCACCATCGTTCGCAGCGAATATCGCGTAATGATCGAAATGCGACCCCAGTGCCTTGAGCACCGAAGCGACCAGGATAAAGTCGACTTCGTAGAGTTGCAGCCATTGGACCAGCATGCCGCCTTCTCGGAGTTGGTGCCGCACCAGACGATAGAACTCCACGGAAAACAGTCCTGCCACGCCGCTCACCCAGGGATTTGACGGCTCGGAAATAATGAGATCGTATTTCTCGTTGTGGGTCAAAAAAAAAGTCTTGGCGTCCTCGAAATGGATGTGGCTGCGCGGATCGCTGTATGCGAGTTCGTTACGGACTCGGAACCTCCTGGCGAGCGCCACCATTGCCGGTTCGATTTCCACTGTATCGACCTGCTCCACCGATGGATGCGTGAGCACCACGTGGGTACTTACGCCGGAGCCGAACCCGATATTCGCCACCCGCTTTGCCTGCGGGTTCAAGAGCAATCCCAAGGTTCCGGACAGTACCATCGTCGATTCGTCCGATGCAACCTTCCCACCTCCCGTCACGTTTACCGAAGCGTCTATCTTTCCATTGGTGCGGATCGACAGTAGATCCTGCTGCTGCGTCAGGTGAACAGTGGCGGTCTTGCCGTCCCTGTGGTCTACCACGTCGACATCGACAGGCGACAAGAGCGTGCCCAGCCGAAACACGCCGGACGCCATTTTGTGCGGGTCGAGTTGCACCCAAATGAGCGTCGCCGCCACCGCGCTGACGCCTAATGCCGTCCCCAGCGCGGGTAGGCGCCAGCCGTCGCGCTTCCACCCCCACCACAGGAGCGCCACGCCGAGCCCCATGTCCACGGCAGACCCGAAGGCGATCAGCCCTTTCAGGCCCAGCAGCGGCATGCCGAGGTGGACTGCTGCGAACACCCCGGTGATCGCGCCCACGGTATTGGCCGCGTATACCGCTCCGATGCTGCCTTCCCCCCAGCCTCCCCGCAGCAGCGTGTAGGTGACGAGCGGCAGTGTCATCCCGGCGCAGAAGGTGGCGGGCAACATCACGGCGAGCGCGATGCCGTGGCTGCCCAGGTTGAACCACGAATAGCCCGTTTCGGTCCTGGGCAGCATGTCCAGCATCCACTTCATGACGTCGAAGGTGTGGCTGTAGACCAGCAGCGTAGAGAGCGCCAGCAGCCCCATGAAGAACTGCACGTATCCCAGATAGCGCAGGGGATCGATAATCCCATCTATACGGCGGCGGATCCACAGCCCGCCGAAGGCCAGGCCGAAAATGAAGGCGCTCAACATCAGCTCGAACGCATGGGTCGAACTGCTCAGTACCAGACTCAACATGCGGATCCAGCCGATCTCGTAAATCAGCGAGGCGAACCCCGTCAGTAACGATGCGGCCAGCAACAGGCGGTGCATGGCATCGTCAGCGGAATGTTCTCCCGGACTCGCCGCTATCGGCGCGGGTTTCCTCGTCTCGGGCTCGTCGCCGGCGAACCGCCACACCAAAACCGCCAGCGCGATATTGATGATTCCAGCCAATCCGATGGTGCCAGGGAGCCCCACCAGCTTTATGAGCCAGAAGCCGCTGGCCAGCACTCCCACGGCGCCACCGATGCTGTTGGTGAAGTAGAGCAGCGCTATGGTTTCGCCTGGTCTGAGGGGAAAACGCCGGATCATGCCGGCGCTCATGAGAGGGAAGGTCATTCCGAGCAGCACCGACTGCGGCAGAATGAGAAGCGCTCCGCCGCCCCACTTGAAAGCGGTCGCTGCAGCCGTGGACCCGAGCTCGGGTATGACGATGGAATACGCGACGTTCACGAAGCCGTCAAAGACGGGATGGAAAACCACGGCCAGGAGCCCGATTATCCCCTCCGTGACCGCGTAGCCTTTGAGCAGGTTGCTCCAGCGGGCGGAATAGCGGCTGCACAGCCACGAGCCGGCTCCCAGTCCTGCCATGAAGATGGCCAGCACGAGCGTCTGGGCATACGCCGCATGACCGAGGAACAGCTTCAGGTAATGCGTCCAGATGGACTCGTAAATGAGACCGGCGAACCCCGAGACCGTGAATATGAGGAAGAAGACCTTGCGCAAGGGACGGTGGGACCGGGAATTATGGCCGCTGCCTTTAAGTCGAGGATGGTAGCAGAGACCGCGCATGTCGTATCACGGGCCGAGCCAACGCAGAATCAGGACCCGCACGGCGCTCACACAAAGCGGGTGACATCAGCGAAAACGATGCGTTCGTCATGCGGACGCACGACTTTTATCCTATGATGTGCGCGGGAGCTGCTCGCGGAATACTCGTCTGCCGGGGCGGCAGTTCCGCTCATAAATCCTACACAACCACAGGAGAGGGCGATGGCCTATTACATGATCCAGACTGCGTTCACCGCAGATGCGTGGGGGACGATGCTGAAGAACCCGCAGAACCGCGCCGAGCAGGTGCGCCCGATGATCGAGAAGCTGGGGGGCAAGCTGGAAGGCTACTGGAGCTGCTTCGGCGACTACGACACGGTGCTGATCGTGCAGGCGCCGGACAACGTTGCCGCCGCAGCCCTGTCACTCGCTGCCGCAGGCGGAGGGGCGCTGCGCTCGGCCAAGACGACCCCGTTGATGACGATGGACGAGACGGTGCAGGCGTTGAAGCGCGCCGGCAAGGCGGGGTACAAAATCCCCGGCTGAACTCCCTCGGTCCAGCTGCCGCCGCCAGGGGCAGCGAGAAGCCGCGCACGATGGAACGGGCGAGCGCCGCGCGCGGCTATCTTTTCTGCGCAATTTCCTCGGCGACGGTGCGGTAGAGCGAGCGGACCAGGAAATTGACGTCCTTTCCCACCCGCCCCGTGTTTATTCTCGAGGGAATGCGTTCGCCGCGGTGTTCGATCGCGCCGCCGATGACTTGAGGCCTGGTTCCGATAAGTCTGCCGATGCTGCTCACCTCTCTCGGTTCGGTCAGCATGAAAAGCGTTTCTATGCCATTCAACCGTGCGAGCTCGACGACGCCAAAGAAGAGGCCAGCCGAAATATACGGGAAGCGGGGATTTTTCCAGGTGCCGAAGTTCTTGTCGGCAGTTCCCTGCGGAGTCTGCGCTTCGCCCTTGCGCTTGCGAAACCGGGAGATGACGGCGAGCCGCGAGATCTCGCCGATGCTCTCGCGCGGGAGCTTGGCCGGATCGACGATGGAGCGATCCAGCGTGGCCGCGCAGCTTTTCTCGAACGGCAGCGGTTGGTGACGATCGTCGGCCCGTGTGCGGACGATGCGCGTGCAGCCGATGAAGTCGCCGAGCTGCACGCTGCGTATCAGCACGTGCAACGATTGAGCGTCGTAGGCGTCGGTCTCGCGCTCGTCCGGCCGCTCCCGTTCAAAGCCCAGGTCCACGCAATAGACCTGGTGGCGCAGCCGATAGACTTCGTCCTTCAACGTATCCGTGAGCGCCGGGACGATTTCGAAGTATTGCCTGAAGCCCTTACCCAGATTCAATATTTCGGGTAAAAACACGGCGCGATATCCTGCAGCATCCCGTCGTCTGCCGCCCGGTGCTATTCAAGCCTTTGCAGGTAGTCCTTGGTGAAAACCCGGTCGGGCAGGTCGCGCAGTTTCATCCCCGAGTATTCCAGCACCGACTCATCGCCCTTGCGCAGCGCATCCTCCATTACCATGCGCGTCGGTCGCGCCTTGCCGAGCATGGTCTGGAAGTTCTCGTAGCGGGCGGTTTTGAGCAGACGGTTGGACAACGAGTAGAACTCGGCGCGGTGAGGCCAGAAATTGGACTGCTTAACCCAGTAGACGACTTTTTGATAGGTCACGCCGCGGTCGACGGCGGTGAGTTCCAGCACGTAATAGGGCTCGCCGTCGATGGTGTCGGTGCGCAGGATCTTGGGATTGTAGTCGCCGCTGAAGTTCGATCGAGCGAGGTCACCATTGGCGACCTGGCCGGTGAGGCGCTGCGCCAGCCCGAGCCGCACCGGCTGCGATACGCTGGGCATGAATATCCACAGGTCGCGGCCTTTCATGAGCATGATCTGCCCGCGCTCGGCGACGGGCTCGGTGATCTGGACCACCGTATTCTCGTTGCCCTTGGACAGCACGCGATATTTCCGGACTTCGGCCGGCTGGCCCGGGGAGGTCGTGTTGATGGCGATCTCCACCTGAAAGCCCTCGCGCGGGAAGCGTATCTGGTCCGATTTTTCCAGTATACTTCTGGCGAGATCATCATCCGCAGCCCGGGCCACGTGGATGCCGGGCCCAGCGAGGCACAACAGCGCAGCGATCAGCGCGCGTCTCAAGAATCGTCTTGTCATATCCGCTCTGTGAAAGGGTGTCTGCACCCGCACATTTGAGGAGGGACTTGCATGAGTGTTGCAAGCGTAGTTCGAATTGAAAACGTATGCAAAGACTACCAGATGGGCGGGCAGCAAGTCCATGCCCTGAAAAGCATTACGCTCAACATCGAGGATGGAGTTTTTCTCGCCATCGCCGGGCCGTCAGGCAGCGGCAAATCCACGCTGCTCAACCTGATGGGCTGCATCGACACGCCTACGACGGGCAAGATCTATATCAACGGGCAGGACGTCACCGGCAAGACGCCCGACCAGCTCGCCGACCTCAGGGCGCGGACCATCGGGTTCATTTTCCAGACGTTCAACCTGCTGCCCGTGCTGACCGCGGCGGAGAACGTCGAGTATCCCCTCCTGAGGATGAAGGAACTGAGCGCCGCGGAGCGCCGCGACCGGGTCGCAAAATATCTCGGCATCGTCGGCCTCGAGAAGTATCGCGACCGTCGTCCCAACCAGCTGAGCGGCGGCCAGCGGCAGCGGGTAGCGATTGCGCGCGCCCTGGCGACGCACCCCAAGATCGTGCTGGCGGACGAGCCGACCGCGAACCTGGATCACAAGACCGGCTCAGGGATCCTGCAGCTGATGAAGGAGAGCAACCGCTACTACAAGACCACCTTCATTTTTTCCACCCACGATCGGCGCGTGATGGACATGGCGGACCGGCTGATCATGGTCGAGGACGGCGAGATTCGCATGTTCGGCATCAAGGGGGCGAACAAATGGTTGATGGTGAACGAGCGTATGGGCACTATGGAGGACGCTCCGATCGTGGAAGACAACCTCATTTAGCTTCTTGGCATCTTGATGTCGGACAACCCTTAACACAACGGGTCATTCGATTAAGCGATCGAAGGACGCTGCCCTTTAAGGCCGGGAAGCGCAACATCCACGAACACCCGTACATTCGGCGCTAGAAGTCGCGCCGTGCGGGTAGACAATCTGAACGGGTAGCGGTGGCGGCTCGAACGCACCGAAGACTCGCCGTAGTTTTTGCTTCGCTACCAGCAATTCAACTTGGAAGTAGGGGAACTGCGCGCAGCCAGGCCGGTGCGTTGCCGCGTCGGTCGCGACCTCAAAACTGGTTGGTGCGCAGAACCGGCTGAATCGGAACGCGTGCAGGCGACTACACGTCGGCGATCCGCCTCGTCCCGAGAGACCTCGTGCTCGCCTTCATCGTGGGGCTGCTCGACGGCGCTGTTCCCGGCGCGACGCGCATCCCGCTGGTCTACGTACTGCCGCAGAAACGTCTGATTCCAGGAAACGCGGGGGTTCAGGCTTCGAGGCCGACCTCCTTGTAGCTCAGGCCGAGCTTGCCCAGTGTCTTGGAGATCGCGCGCTGCAGGAGCACCTTGTAGCGCGACGCGAATTCCGCCACTTCGAAGGCGTTGCGCCAATAAACCGGATCGTTCTCCCGAAAGCGGATCATTTCGGCGAATTCCGGCTCGAAGCTGCAATAGCCGATGGTCTTGAAGTCGATCGCGGTCATGATCGAGAGCACCTGATTGTTGGTCAGGATGGGCGAGGAATCGATCTCGGGCATCAGTTGCGCGCTCTCGAGCTCGCCCAGTATGGCGGCCTTGTCCGGGCGCCAGGCGACGAAGGGTATTACATACTGCGGGACGCGATCGGGGTCCTTGCCCGTGCCGTCCCAGAACAGACCCTGGTCTTCCTTGGAGAAGATGTCGGCGATCTTGAAGCCCGAGCGCCGCTCCATGCGGTCGGTCAGCGTGCGCGAGCACATGTCCTCGAACGGCATGACGTAATAGGAATGGAACTGCATGATCAATTCCTGCGCGAAATCGACGCCCGCCAGCACCAGCGGAATGTCCATGTCGTAGGCGTAGTAGAAGCCCAGCATCTGGTTGAGCGTGCCGTCGAGGCGGTCGACCGTCTGATAGCTGCCCTTCATCTCGACGTTCTGCAGGGTGTAGCGGTAGAGTGTCTTGTAAACGGAGGAGCGCGGCTTGTAGACGATGTGGTCGAGGTCCAGCTTGGCCGCGACTTCCTTGCAGCGCTGCAGCGAGAGGATGGAGTAGAAGCCGTTGTCCCAGGTCATGAGCAGCAGGCGCAGGCCGGGATATTCCTTGCCCAGGCGTGAGAGCATATAGCAGCTGTCCTTGCCGCCGCTGAACAGGACGATGGCGTCGTAGCGGCCGCGCCCCTTGCCCTGGTGGCTTTTCAGCAGTTGATCGAGCTCCTTGCGCTGGTGCTCGACGTACTTCTTCTGCCAGAGCGTCTCGTCGTCGTTCGCCTTCAGCTTGTTGTGCTCGTGGCACAGGTTGCAGACGCCATCGGTCAGCGTGACGTAGGGCACGCGCGAGGAAATCACGCACTGATTGCAGCGCTGCGCGACCGAGCCCTTGAACAGGCCGCGGACAAAGGGCCAGACATTCCGCGAAACGAAGTCAAACCGCCGCAAGTCATCGAGAATTTCTTGGTCGATATCACGCGCCATGGGCTCCTCCCGGGAAACGCATTGTGAGATGTGGACGAACTCAGCCGGCCTTACCGCCGCGGGACGGCACCTTCACCAGCGGATGCACGCGGATATGGTTCTGGCGGAACTTCTGGCCGTCCAGCGCGTCCACCGCCCCCTTCGGGTCCGGGGTGTCCAGCTCGACATGGGCGTAAGGCTCACGGGTCGGGTTGACCCAGTCGGCATGCAAATCCACGGACAAGACCTTGCCATAAGGCTCAAAAAGCTTGCGGATGAAAGCCTCGTCGGCCTGGAACGGAAGGCTGCTGATGAAAATGGTCGCCATATCCAACTCTCCTCGCACTGCGCCGAGTTCGCCTCTTCCCGGCGACTTGCTCCAGTCTGTTCCAGAATGACGGCAAGATCAACCGGCCCGCAATTTCGCGGCAGCGAATTCCCCTCGGGAATATATTGCAAGGCCCAGTGCAAAGCAAGCGCTCTTCCGCGGCTGCGTTATCCGGTATCGGCAGCTGCGCGTGCTCGCTTACCCGCTGCCCAACGCTCCCCCGCGCACTGCGTGCGCAAGGGCGGGCGAAACGAGGTAGCTTCCCGCGCACCATACGAGTGTCGGTTCGGGAAATTATGACCACATCTTATCCGACAATTCTGACTGGTGCGGCTCAAACTCTGGTACGCTTTTACCTGTGATCTCCCGCGTCTATTGGCGAAAACTCGGGGATTCACAATGACCGTCGTACAGGTCAAACCCTGGCGAATCCCCCGGCGGAGCCGGGGCTTGCCTTTGCGAGTTAGCGCGATTCGCCCACAATCCGGAAAGCTCGAACCGATCTTCCTGCGAGGTCACTCGGACAGCCGGCCCCATGCCTGAAGAAAACGCCACGCCCATCATCAGTGCGTTCGATCCCCGCAGCAATCTGAGCGCTGCGCTCGTCGCGTGGCGAGCGATCCTCGGCGACCCCAACGTGCTCGTCGACGATGCGGCGCGCGATCGCTACGCCCGCAGCACCTCGTCGTCCAGCCGACGCCCGGCGGCAATCCTGAAGCCGGCCTCGCGCGACGAGGTCGTGGAACTCGTCAAAGTGGCGCGCCGCTGCCGGACGCCGCTCTATCCGATCAGCACTGGCCAAAACTGGGGCTACGGCGACGCCTGCGCGGTTTTCGATGGCCAGGTGATCGTCGATCTTGGCCGCATGAACCGGATCCACCATGTCGACACCGAGCTGGGCTACGCCGTCATCGAGCCCGGCGTCACGCAGCGCCAGCTGTCCCGGTACCTCGCTCACCAGAACGTAGCGTTCTGGGTCGATTGCACGGGCGCAGGACCGAATACCAGCTTGATCGGGAACATCGTCGAGCGCGGTATGGGGCACAGCCCCTACGGTAACCGATTCCAGACGATTTCGGGGATGGAGGTCGTGCTCGGAACCGGAGATGTGCTGCGCACAGGATTCGGCCAATTCCCGGGCGCAAAGACCACCCACCTCTATCCGTACGGCATAGGCCCGTACCTCGACGGGATTTTCACCCAATCGAATTTCGGGATCGTCACCGAGCTTGGGCTGTGGCTGCTGCCGGTACCGGAGTCGTTCTGTCCGTACATTGTGCTGTTCAACGAGGACCAGGACTTGCTCGGCGCCCTCGCGCCGCTGCGGGAGCTGCGGCTCCACCGGATACTGCAAAGCGTGCCCCACATCGGAAATGACCTTCGGGCGCTGGCCGCGGACGCGCCGTTTCCGCGCGACCGGCTGCCAGGACGCACCCGACTGACACCGGAGATCAGGGCGGCCCTGCGGAAGCGCGCGGGCATCGGTGCATGGTCGATGTCAGGCGCGTTCTACGGCACGTCACGCCAGGTTGCACTGCACAAGAGGCTTTTGAGGCGCGCGTTAGGCGGGGTCAACGCAAAGGTGATGTTCCTTCCACGGCACATTCTCGCGGCCGGACGGCTCTTTGTGCGGCTCTTCGGCCACTTGGCGTCGTTCCGGGGGTTGGAGAAGAAGATCCGCTTGGGCTCGGCACTCGCCGGCATGCATAGCGGCACGCCGACGGGGGCGTTCCTTCGTGGATGCTATTGGCGCCACCAAACAGGAGGACCGGCCGATTTTTCCGACGATACCGATCTCGCGGGCGAGCGCATCGGGATCATGTGGATGGCCCCGATCATCCCCTTCCGGCAGGACGATCTCGCGCTGCTCAACCGGGAGATGGACACACTTTTTTCGCGCTTCGACTTCGATTGCCACGTTACCCTCAACATGATCAACGACCGCGCCCTGGCGGCCGTGTACACGATCGAATACGATGCGGAAGACGACGCGGAAACTCGGAGGGGTATCGCGTGTTACGAGGCCGGCGTTCGCAGGCTGTTCGAGCTCGGCTACCCGTTATATCGATCCTCCGTGAGGGGGATGGCGCTCCTGCCATCGCAAGGCGATGGCAGCGTTGGCGATGCGGTCGGCCGGTTGAAAGGGGCGCTCGATCCGGACGGGGTCATTGCCCCCGGGCGCTACGATTGGCAGGACCAAGACACGAGGTGATTTGCGGCTGAGGCGAGGCGCGAGCTCCGGATCGCTCTGGACGCGCCTATCCTCGTTCGATTGATGCCTTTCCGGTAAGGTGTGCTGTCGGGCTTGCACCATCCGGCAGGCGCGCCTTGGCGGCAGGATGAAACCAAAAAAAACGGCAGCCCTGCGGCTGCCGTTTCAGAACGCGCGCTGTTGCTATACAGAAGACTTGCTGCGGCGTGCCGCCACCCCGAATCCGGCCAGGGCCAGACCGAGAAGGGCGAGCGTGCCCGGCTCGGGAGCCGTCAGGACTTGGAACTGGAAGTCGCCGCGGGCAAACGGGTCGACGCCGTCTACGTATGTAGCGCCCGTCGTTGAAAGCCCCTTACCACCTTGTACGGTGCCTGACCCCTTGAAGTCGACGGGAAACAGGGGATTGCCAAAGAAGGGGCAGCCTGCAGGAGGCAAGTTGGTGTCGCAAATCTGCGGGTCCACATCCGGCCCGGTGCCGCCCGCCCCTTGCTGGAACGCGAAGTCGGGCGTGCCAACAATGCCGGTGACTTGCTTCACGAGCGAGGGGTTGTCGCTTGCAGTAATTGTCAGGTGCTCGTTGCCGGCCGGCGCCCCGCTAGCCCCCGTGAACACAACGTTCCAAAATAACGTCCCGTTCGAAGCGCCCGTCAGGCAACTAGACAAGCTGACTTGGGCACCGGCGAGCGCGGTGTTGCAGTCACCGGCAGCGAGATCCATATCCGCGATCGGGCCGTCCCAAGTACGGGCGATGGTGCCGGCCGGCGCCCCGGCGGTAGCCGCCGCTGGTATTACTAGTCCGGGCGCGAAGGGTACCGTATTAGAAAGGAATCCCGTGGGATTCGCGCCAAAAACAAAGAGGAATTGCCCGGGTCCAGCAGGGATCTTGGTAAGTACAAACTGATCTATGATACCGGTGAACTCGGGCGGAGTGATGGTAACCGAGCTGCCGGGCCCCGTGGCGGGGTGAGTTGACTGAACCGTGATGATCGCGACGATGCTGTCGCCCTTGTCGATCAAGCCATTCCCGTTCCGGTCGATAAAAAAGTCGAGCAGGTCGTCCTCGAACGCCGTGCCCGCCGGTCCGAAGAACGTGGGTGCAGCCGTCGCCGTCCCCCCCAGCCCCATGCCCAGTGCAAGCGCGACGCTTGCGGAAAGTGTTTTCAGTTTCATAGTTTGTCCCTTCGATGCCGGTTAATGTGTTGCGCCAAAAGCTTTTACCACACCCCTCGTAAAGCAACGGCCGTGCCATAATTTATAACTACTTGATACTTAGAATAAATATAAATACCCGCCCCAGACCACTGGCTTATCCGAAGCCGATTGATAAAATTTTCCGACAAAAAACAGGCGCAATTTACGCAGATGAGACCGGCTCTGGACGGCGTATTCGACAGCTTTCTTCATTTAATCCTTTAGTTACAGCTTGAAACCCGGTTGTAAAATTTACCGACAAAACGCAGCGGCCGTGCGGGAAGCGAAGTAAGACATTGTTTTAAATAGATACCCAAACTACAGCGGAAAGCACCCGCCACTGGTCCAACCATCCGTTCACGGAATCGGACGCCTGCCCCGGTCATCGCTTCCAGAACGCTCGTCTGAACAACCCGTGAAAACGACAGGCCTTGCGGCACGTCCCCTCGTTCCTCGCATTATGGGCGCCCGGTGTGGCCCTAGCAAACGGCGGCGCACTACCCCATCGGGACGGCCGTAGATCGCCGCCTGCAGCGGCAGCGAGGCATGGTCTTCGCACCGCAACGGCTACAGGCCACGCACCTGCGGGCCGCGTGCAGAGGGTGCGTGGGGGCTCTTATGTCGCGCCGCCAGCTCGCGGGTTACCGGCGGGAAACGACATGGAAATTCGACGCGTGGACGTACTCGAACCGGCGCGCTATCTCGTAATCCATCGCGGCGAGGTACGATCGGAAGCGTTCGACGTTCGCGTTCGCCACTTCGACGAGCATCGGCGGCCGGTGTGCCGCGACTAGCCGGCGCCCTCCTTGCAGGACCTCGATTTCCATGCCCTCGGCATCGATCTTCAGGAAATTGACCGGGCCTTCGACAAGTTCATCCAGCGGCCATGCCTCGACGCCTGTCGCGTCGAGGCTCGGAGTCAGGCAGGTTGCCCCGAGGTTGTCCGCCTCCTTGGACACCAGTTTGAACTGCCCGCGCCGATCCGCCGCCGCGACACGACGGATGGTCACGGCGGCGCCGTCCAGCCCATTCGCCCGGAGATTCGCCTCGAGCAGCGCGACCGCCGCCGGGTTGGGCTCTACGAGCAGCATCGATGACGGGCTGGTGAAGAGCCCCAGGAACACCGCGTGATTCCCGACGTGGGCGCCGACCTCCACGATACGCGCGCCGGCGGGCACGTGCTCGCGCAGGTAACGCAGCTCCGCAGCCTCGAAGAACCCTCCGGCGATGAAATGGCGGTCGATCGAGTCGCGCGGGTTTCCCACGTGGAATGTAATCTCGCGTCCCTCGAACGGGAAGCTGCAAGGTGCCGTGCGCCCGCGGAACCACGCCCGGATCCGGGCTTCCGCCGCGTCGCTCCATTGTGCCCCGGACGCCGACCGCGGCCCGACCGAGTGCCTGCCCCTGCGGTTGTGAAAGAGCGGCCGGGGCAGCTTCAGGCAGCGCGCGGAGTCCCACACGCGCAGGTAGTAGTCGAAATCCTCTCCCGCATCCAGGGACTCGTCGAACAGATGGTGCGACGCAATCCCCGTGCGCACAAAGTGCCCCATCTGCAGCGTGAGCGAAGGGTGCAGGAACAGCACGTCAGAGAGGCTTGCCGAGCACCAGAGCTGGTCGGCGCGAAGGATCGCGTCGGCGGGACGATCCCGAAACGTGGAAATTGCGCCCCAGATGGCATCGTGCTCGGCGAGATACGGAGCAACGACCGCGAACGCGTCCGCGCTCATCGTGTCGTCCGCATCGAGAAAGAACACGTAGTCGAAGCCCTCGGCCGCCGCCTGCCGCGTGCCCTCGTTGCGAGCCCGCGAACGGCCCAGCGCGCCTTGTCGGTCGTCGATGCGAAGATGGCGCACCTCGGCAAAACGCCCTGGGTCGGCAACGAACGCGCACTCTACCGACCGCGCACATTCATCCGCCAAATCCACGTGGCCGGGACCCACGGGCGTGATCACGGCGCACCGCAGGTCGCGCGCCGCTGCGTCGAGACGGGCCGTCACACACGGGTCCGGCGCCCGCCCCAGGCGCCGCAGCGCCTCCCGGCGGTTGTAGGCCGCCTCGACAAAGGACGGTGCTTGAGCGAGGGCCGCGTCGAACTCGGCGAGTGCCGCTGCGACTTCCCCGCGCTCAAGCAGTGCGCCACCGAGGGCGTTATGTGCGGCAGGCAGTACCGGGTTCAAGCGCAGTGCGCGGCGCCAGCACTCCCCGGCCATTTCGAATTCACCGCACTCGCGCAGAGATGCGCCCAAAGCCGCGAGCATCTGGGCATCCGCACTCGGCAATCGTAATGCCGCTACCAACGCGGCGCGCGCCTCGGACAGTTTGCCGGTCTTGAGCAGGACCGAGCCCTGGAAAAAGCGGACCACCGCGCTCTCCCCGCCCAGGCGCAGAGCGTCGCCGGCGAGGCGCGCCGCGACCGCATAGTTGCCCACCTGATCGGCGATGACGGCGAGCATGTACGTCGCGCCGGCATGGCGGGGATTCCATTCGATGGCCTTGCGATACAGGGTCTCGGCCTCGCGCAGCCGGCCTGCCTGGTGCGCCCGCAGCGCGCGTTGATACGGCGAATCGGCCGGACGTCTTGTCATGGCAGAACTTGATTTAAAACGCGAATCGCACCAGCGAGCGGGCCGTTATTGTATAGGGGAGTCAGGGGTTTCAGGGTGTGGCCGACTTATGGCAGAGTTACGCGATAACCACGCCAACGGCCGATCGGCGAGGGAGCAGCGTGTGAGCAGACCGGTAGCCGGCGCGGGAATGCGGCATCAAGTCGCCCGGTTCCTCGAACGGGCCCAGGCACAATTTCAGGCGGCGGCCTACCGGGAGGCCGGCGATATCGCCCAGCGGGTCCTGGCACTCGACGCGAACAACGCGGAGGCCTATCACCTGCTCGGGGCGATCGCGCACCGGGAAGAGCGGTTTGCCGAGGCGGAGGCCCTGCTCGACAAGGCCATCAGTCTCAACCGCCGCTCTCCGTACTTCCGGCATAGCTTGGGAAACGTCTATCGCGCGCAGGGAAAGTTCGAAGCGGCGGAGGCTGCGTACCGCCAGGCGCTGAAGCTCGATCCCGGGCTGTCGGCCGCGTACCTCGGCCTGGCCACGGCATTGCGAACGCTCGGCCGGTCGCGTGATGCGGTCGTGTACCTGGAGCGGTATCTGCAGCGTGAACCGAACGATGCAGAGGCCTACAACGAACTGGGGCTGAACTACCTGGAGCTGGGAAGGCTTGATCTGGCTGTCGAGCAGTTGCGGGCGGCATTGAGACTCAACCCCGCTCACAAGGCCGCCCGGGACAATATCGCGCTGGTCCTCCTCCTCGCCGAAAACTTCCGGGAGGGGTGGCCCGCTTGGCTGCGCAGCCTGACGGAACTTCCTTTTCCGCATCCGTCTACCGCGACTGCGCCGTTCGAAGGCAGGCGCGTCCTCATCCATGGCAGCATGGGTGTGGGCGACGAAATCATGTACGCTTCCTGCCTTCCCGCGCTCACTCCGCATGCCGAGGAAGTCACGCTGCATTGCGACCGCAGGCTGGCGCCCCTCTTCGAGCGCTCTTTCCCGTCCGTGCGCACGGTTGGCGTGGATAGGCAAGGTCATACGCAGCACGTTATCGGCATTCTGGCGCCGGATGAAATCCACATCGCGGGTTCTTTCCTGCCTGCTTACTTCCCGCCGAACATCGAACGCTTCGCGCGGCGCAGATCTTTCCTCGTGGCCGACCCGGCGCAGGTCGCCGAGTGGCGCAAACGGTTTGACGGACTCGGTACGGGACTCAGGATCGGCCTGTCGTGGCGGGGCGGCGCCGATCCCGTCAATCGCCGTCAGCGGTCCATTCCGCTTGCGGCATGGGGCTCCATTCTTGCCGTTCGGGGCGTTCACTTCGTCAACCTCCAGTATGGGGATGTGGACGGGGAGATCGAGGAGGCGCGGCTCGCGGTGCCGATTAACCGCTGGCGCGATGCGAACCCGCTCGCCGATCTCGACTTCTTCGCCGCCCAGATCGCGGCGCTGGACCTCGTCATCTCGGTGGACAACACGACCGTCCACATGGCCGGCGCGCTCGGGATAGCCACGTGGGCACTGCTGCCGAAAGTGCCGGATTGGCGGTGGACGATGGCGGGGACGACGACCCACTGGTACCCGTCCGTGCGCCTCTTGCGTCAGCAGGAAGCGGGCCGGTGGGAAGGCGTGATGCAGGAAGTGGCAACGAGACTCGAAAGTTGTGTCGCTGCAGGGCTCGTCGATACCTAGTCCGGTAACGAAATCGCTTCGTTGGCGGTATTCGTCGGTAGATTGTCGCTTAATTGCGGATGTTTGCTGATTGAGGAAGCGGTATAGCTTAGGCTAGCACCGCGGCGCGCGACGGTGGTATAACTGGCCGGTCCTGGAGTTCACGAAATGCGCCATCTGCTCCTCGATCGTCGGCAGGCACGCGGCTCGGGGCGGCGGTCGGCGACTCGATAAACATGCGATCGCTCTTGCTCGATTTCTCGCTGGCGTTGCGTAATGTCCTGCGCCACCGGCGCCGCAGTGCCGTGGCGATCGGCGCCGTCGCGTTCGGCATCATGGCGCTCCTGATCGCAGGCGGTTTCATCGAGTGGATCTTCCAGGATCTTCGCGAGTCCACGATCCAGTCGCAACTGGGCCATTTGCAGATCGCCAGGCCGGGGTATCACGACGCCGGCAAGGCCGATCCCTACGCGTATCTGTTGCCCGATGAGATCCCGCAGTTCGAGACGCCGAACGAGTCGCGGCGCATCAAGACTGTGGCCCCACGCTTGTCCTTCAGCGGGCTTGCCAGCCACGGCGACGCGAGCGTTTCGTTCATCGGCGACGGCGTCAGTCCGCGGGATGAAGCCCTGTTCGGCCGGGGCGTGCTGATCACCGCGGGCAGGAATCTTGCGCCGGACGAGCCGCTCACCGTGATCATGGGGGAGGGACTCGCGCGCAACCTCGGAGTGAAGATCGGCGACAAGGTCGTGCTCCTCGTCAATACCGCGACCGGGGGCACCAACGGGGTCGAGCTGACCGTGACCGGCCTGTTTGCTACGGTCAGCAAGGCCTACGACGATGCGGCGCTGCGCATGCCCATCGCGACGGCGCGCACGCTGCTGCGCACGAAGGGCTCGCACGTCTGGGTCGTGCTGCTGAACGAAACCGCCGCTACCGACGGCATGCTCGCGCGGCTGAGCGCCGCGCTGCCGAAGGACCAGTTCGAGGTTGTGCCGTGGCACCAGCTCGCGGACTTCTACAACAAGATGAAACGGCTTTTCACCCAGCAGGTCCACGGCGTGCGCCTGATCATCGCGCTGATCATCCTGCTCAGCATCTCGAACACCATGACGATGAGCGTGCTCGAGCGGATCAGCGAGATCGGGACGTCCATGGCGCTCGGGAGCAAGCGCGTCGGCGTCCTGCGCCAGTTCGTCGGCGAAGGCGTGCTGCTCGGCTGTTTCGGCGGGTTGCTGGGCTTGCTGGTGGGCACCGCGCTGGCCGCCACGATCTCGGCCATCGGCATTCCGATGCCGCCGCCGCCCGGCCTGTCGTACGGCTTGACCGGCCAGATCATCGTGACCTGGCAAATTGCGCTCGAGGCGCTGCTCCTCGCGATCGCCACGACGCTCGTCGGCAGCATGTACCCGGCCTGGACCGCGTCGCGCAAGCAGATCGTGGACGCGCTGCGTCACAGCCGCTGATCCCGGCATCGCCATGATTTCCCTCGCGCTGCGCAATGTCCTTCGCCAGAAGGCGCATACCGCGATGACGCTGACGGCGATCAGCTTCGGCGTGATCGGCCTCGTGCTCGCGGGCGGATGGGTGAACGACATCTTCGTGCAGCTCGGCGAGGTGCTCATCCACTCGCAATCCGGGCACCTGCAGGTCTACCGGAGCGGCTTCTACGCATCCGGCGCGCGCAGTCCCGAGAAATACCTGATCGCCGACCCGGAGCCGGTCAAGCAGCGCATCGCGGGCATCGCGGGCGTCCAGAGCGTGATGGCGCGGCTTAACTTCTCGGGTCTCATCAACACCGGGCGCAGCGACCTGCCGATCATCGGCGAAGGGGTGGAGCCCGGCAAGGAAGCCGAGCTCGGCGCCTCGCTTAGAATTACCGCGGGACGCCAGCTCGCGGACAAGGACGCGTTCGGCATCTTGATCGGCTCCGGCGTCGCGCACGCGCTCAAGCTCAAGCCCGGAGACCGGGTAACGCTGCTTGCCAACACGCCCGAGGGCGCGCTGAACAGCCTGGACCCGGAGGTGATCGGCGTATTCCAGAGCTTCTCCAACGATTACGACGCCCGCGCGGTGAAGATTCCGCTCGCCGCGGCCCAAGAGCTGCTCGGAACCCGGGGCGCCAATGCGCTCGTCGTCACCCTCGGGAAAACGGCGGACACGGATCGCGTCGCGACGTCGTTGAAGAAGCAGCTGGGTAAGGAGGGCATGGAGATCAAGACCTGGATCGAGCTAAACGATTTCTACGAAAAAACCGTCCAGCTCTACAAGCGCCAGTTCGGCTTCCTGCAGCTCATCATACTCATCATGGTGCTGCTGAGCGTGACCAACAGCGTGAACATGAGCGTTTTCGAGCGCGTGGGCGAGTTCGGCACCATGATGGCGCTCGGCAACCGCAGCGGCGAGGTGTTTCGGCTGATCGTGACCGAAGCCGTCGTGCTCGGGCTCGTCGGGGGCATATTGGGTGTGCTGCTCGGCGTGGCACTGGCGCTCGCCATTTCGGCTGTCGGCATTCCGATGCCGCCGCCGCCGAACGCGAACATGGGCTATACAGCCCACATCCAGGTGATTCCCCGGTCGCTCGTGGTGGCCTTCTTCATCGGCTTCAGCGCGACGGTCCTGGCAGTGCTGATGCCCGCCAGACGCGTGACGCGTATAGAGGTGGTCGAGGCGCTGCGGCAAAATATCTAGCGCGCTGCGGAGCCGATCAGAACGAGTAGCGCAGCTCGGCGTAGACCCGGTCGTTGTTGTCGTAGCGGCCGAATAGCCCTATCGGCGGACCACCGAAAATGTCGGCCCCCGCCGACAGGCGCCAGTTCTTTTCGAACGTCCAGGTGACTTTCGGCCGGACCAGCCAGTCGCTGCGATTGAGGCTGTGGGCGAGCAGCAGCCGCCCTTCCACATTGTTGGCAAGCTTGACGGCGTCGAAGAGCACGCTCAGGCCGGTCTCGTACTTGTCGAGCAAGGTGTCGGCGTCGTGATCGAGGAAGGCGCGCTGGAAGACCTGCAAGTTGAGCCGCGCGTCCTTCGGCAGGGCGAAATCGAGCCCGATCGCCCAGTCGATAGTGTCCTGCTCGACGAGGCCATTGGGCTGGGTGAGACGAGTCACGTTGAACTGGCGGCCGTTGGTGTAGACCGCCTCGGCTTTGAACACGAAGCTCTGGAGATCCTTGGAAACGGTGCCGCCGAACTGGTTGATCTTGTCGTGCCGCGCCTGATAGAGGAACACCGGCGCTCCCGGCGCGACGCCGGGTACCAGCGGCAATCCCGGCGCCGGCGCAGCCAGGACTTGCCGGTAAAAGGTGGGAGTGATGTCGAGGCTGTGGTAGTAGAAAGCCGACATGTCCCAGCCGCTCTTCAGCGCGGACAGGCGCGCGCCGTAATTCGTATTCGAAAGGCCGCGGGCAGGCGTATCCTCGCCGAGGAATTGGCTGCCGCCCGGCCCCGGGATCGGATACGGATAGAAATCCGCCCCCGCCGCTCCCTTGACCCCGTTAATGCCGGGCTTGCCGATATTGTCGAAGGTCGGGACCGGAATCCACAGGAGCTCGGCCTTCATGTCCTTGCCGAAATATTCCGCGCGCGCGGCCCATTGCGGGGTGCGCAGTACCTGGAGCTCGGGTTCGGGCAGGATGAATTCCCGCATATCCCGCGCCGACACGACGTCGGCTATGAACACTCCGACCATCTCGCCCCACACCACGTGCTGCCGGCCGAGGCGGATTTCCCAGTTGCCGCGGGTCGAAATGTCGAGGTAGTTTTCGCGCAAGGTGAACTCGTAGCGCTGATCGCGGCGCACGTCAGGCGCGTAGAAGTCCAGCAGATCGTAGGCGGCGTCATAGTCCGCCCGGCCGCCGATCTTCCACTTCACGTTTTCGCTGAACTGTCCCTGGCGGGTCACATCGGCCCGCAACCGCAACTTGGACCAATGCTCCGGATCGCGATAGGCGCGCGCTACTTCGCCCTGGATGAAGCCTCTCCAAGCGGACCCGGGCTGCGGTTTGCCCGCTGGAGGGGGGGCATCGTCGCCGAACAGGGAATCGCGCGTCGTCGGCTGCGGTTTTTGCGCCGGAGGCGCATCGTCCTCGAACAGGGAGTCGCGCGTCCCCGGCTTGGCGGCTTGGGCGATGACCTTGGGAGTCGTGGAATCAGCGGAGCGCGCTTCCTCGACAGGCGGCGGGAAAGCTTCCGCGAACGAGCCCGCTGCGGTGAACGCCATTGCACAGGCAGCCAGAGCAGGGAGGCCGGCACATCGCCGCGCCACAGCGCTCTCTCGATCGGCCCGTGTTCGCCTCATCCGAAATTTTCCATTCCGCAAGCCGCTAAAGCTCGTTATCAGCCGGTCGAGCTAATGCGATGATTTAACACAAAGTTGTTGAAAAGCCCAGCGTTTCTTGATGAATTCGGAGGTCTGTGCCAGGGCTGTTGTCTTTTTGCAACCCGAAGCTCCCATCGGGCTCCCGAGGGAAGGACGGCGGACGCCGCCTGGTCGATGGGAAGCGGAGGGACATCGTGGCGGCATATGACGGATAGAATCGCCTTCGTTGCGGCGACTTCCGACGATGCGTTGTAACATTAGCCGCTTACAGGGGATTTCCATACAAGATCGATATCCTGGCGGTCGTCACGGCCGGACTGAATGCATCCGCAGACCATCTATACCAAAACCCCCAAAGGGGTCCTTGAGATCAAGAACAAGACCATACGGCTGCCGCGCGATCTCGGCTTGTTGTTCCTCGCTGTCGACGGGAAAAGCACGGTTGCCGAGTTGCCGCAAAAAGCGCACATGGACGCCGCAAGCCTGACGCCGGCGCTCGACAGGCTCGTCGCCGACGGTTACATCAAGGTGTTTTACCAACCGTCCGAAGCGGGGCAGGCCGCGGCTCTATCCGCTGACGATCTCGACCTCGACTTCACCTCGGCCGAAGCGGTAGCCCAGCTCAACGACGAAGCCAGAACGCGCGCGAGGGCCGAGGCGGAGGCCAAGGCGCGGGCTGATGCGGCAGCGCGCGCCGCCGCCGAGGCGAAGGCGCGTCAGGAGGCCGAAGCCAAGGCGCACGCCATCGCGCAGGCCAAAGCGAAGCTGGAGTCCGAAGGCAAGGCTCGCGCCGAAGCGGCGGCCGCTGCTGCTGCGCAGGCGCGGGCTCGAGCCGAAGCGGAGATCAAGGCGGCGACCGAAGCCCAGGCGCGCGCAGCCGCTGAGGCGCGTATGCGCGCGGCGATGGAAGCGAAGGAAAAGGCGGAAGCAGAAGCAGCCGCACGCGCCGAAGCCGAAAGCAAGGCCAAGCTCGAGGTCGCAGCCGCGATGCAGGCGGAGGCGCGCGCGCGCGCCGAGGCCGAAGCCAGAGTACGCGCCGAAACCGAAGCGCGCGCGCACGCCGGAGCCGAGGCCCGGGCGCGCGAGGCGGTCGAAGCCAAGATGCACGCCATGGAAGTGGCGCTGCGGCAGGCGGAGGAGCGGGCGAAGGCCGAGGCCGAAGCGCGCATCAGAGCCGAAGCCGAGGCCCAGGAGCGAGCGGCAGCCGAGGCCCAGGCGCGTGTCGCGGCCGATGCGCGCGCCAAAGCCGCGGAAGAGGCGATCGCGCATGCGCGAGCGATGGCTGAGGCCGCCTCGGCGGCCAGAGCCGAAGCCGAGGCGCGCGCCAAGGCCGAAGCCGAAGCGCGGGCGGCGGCGGAAGGGCGCTTCAAGGAGCGCGCGGGCGATGAGCTCAGGGGTGAAACTGAGGCGATCGTCAAAGCGGCGGAAGCAGCGCGCCAAGAGGCGCTCGCCAAGGCGCAGCAGGCGGAGCGCGCGCTCGCCGAAGCTCAGGCCAGAGCCAGAGCCGAAGCGGAAGCGCGCGCGAAAGCTGACGTGGAGGCGAGAGCCGAAGCCGAGCGGCGCGCGCAGGAGGCGGGCGAAAAACTGAAGCGCGAGAGCGAGCTGCAGATCGCTCGCGAGGAAGCGCAGGCGAGGACCCGCGCCGAGATGCGGGCGCTTGAGGACAACATCCGCAAGGCGCGCGAGGAGGCCGAGTCGAGCGCCGCAGCCGAGCGCAGGGCGCGTGAAGAGGCGGAAGCGAGCGCCGCAGCCGAGCGCAGGGCGCGCGAGGAAGCCGAGGCGACCGTCGCGACCGAGCGCAAGGCGCGCACCGAGGCGGAGGCGCAAACGGAGTTGGAGCGCCAGCTACACGAAGAAGCGTTGAAAAAAGCGTACGCCGAAATGGAGGCGCAGCTCGAAGTCGAGCGCCGGTTGCGCGCGGATGCGATCAAGAAGGCCCGCGAGGAGGCGGAAGCCAAGGCGCGCACCGAAATCGAAGCGCGGATCGAGGCCGAGCGCAAGGCGCGCGAGGAGGCCCAGGTCAGGCTCGAGATCGAGCGCCAGGCCCGAGAGGAAGCCGAGCGCAAGGAACAGCTCGAGGTCCAGGCGCGGCTCGATGCCGAGCGCAAGGCGCAAGCCGACGCCGAGGCCAAGGCTGCGGCTGCGGCGGCAGCCAGTGCAGCCGCCGAAAAACTGATGCGGGAGGCCGCCGAAAGGTCCACGTCCACCGTGGACCTGCACGCCGTTCGCGATGAAGCCGAAAAACTGGTGGGCAATGCACGCAAGGCGCATGCGGAAGCGATCGCGAAAGCGCAGGCGGAGATGATGGCGCGCGTGCAGGCCGAGCAGCAGGCGATTGCCGAAAAGCGCGTGCGCGCCGTAGCCGAGGATCGGGCCAAGGACGAAACCGTTGCGCTCGCCACCCGGGAGCGCGACGCGCGCGAGCGCGCCGAGCGGGAGGTGATGGCCAAGCTCGAGGCCGAAAACAGGGCGCGCGAGCAGGCCGAGCTCGAAGCCGATGCCAGGGCGCGTGCCGAGGCCCAGAAGCGGGCGGAGGCGATGGCGGCCCAGTATCTGGCGGAGCGGAAGGCGGCCAGAGACGCCGCCGCCAGGGCCAGAGAGCCGGTCAAGTGGGGGCGGCTGGTGACGATTGGCGCCCTAGCGCTGATCGCGCTCGTGGTCAGCCTGCTGCACATCGTGCCGCTATCGGTCGGCGGCACTGAAAAACTGCTAACCGAACAGTTGCAGGAGCCTGTCAGCATCGGCGCGCTGCGTTTCGCGGCGTTTCCGTCGCCGCATTTGACGGTGCAACGCATCTTCATCGGCAAGGGACAGGATGCCATGATAGAGGCGGCGACGGTTCCGGCGAGCCCGCTCGCGCTGTTCCGGGACCGGAAGCACTTTGACGAAGTACGGCTCTCCGGCGTCACGATCGATCAGGACGTCGTGCCGCGCATGGCGGGCTGGACCAAGTCAAAGAGCGGTGAGCGAAGCCTGCAGATCGACCGTCTGGAGATGAGCGGGCTCAGGGTGGCGCTGCGTGACGTCAAGCTGCCAAGCTTGAGCGCCACGATTACGCTGGGCAAGGACGGCGCGCTTCAAAAGATGGTCCTGCGCGAGCCTACCTTGAGCGTGGAGTTTACGCCGGCCGGGGATCAGGCGTGGCAGGCCGATTTCAAGGGCAAAGGCTGGCGCCCGCCGCTCGGCTTGGGAATGGAGTTCTCCGACCTGAGCGGCAGTGCGCGCATCACTTCCGGGCAGGCTGTGGTCTCCGGTTTCGACGGCACGCTCTATAACGGGTCGGTCAAAGGCGAGGCGACGATCAAATGGGGCAGCAACATCAACGCGGAGGGCCGATTCAACGTGAAAGGCTCCGACCTCGGGCAGTTGCTGCCGGCCATGGCGAGCGCGTTCAGCGCCAGTGGCGCGCTCGACACCAATGCGACGTTTGCAAGCGAAGGGCAAACCCCTGGCGAGTTGCTGGCGGCGCCGCGCGTGAATGCGACGTTCACGCTGCGCAAAGGCACGATCAACAACGTTGATGTGATGCGGGCGCTGCAGGCGCCGGGACGCACCAGCGGCAAGACTCAATTCGACGAGATCACGGGTGAAGCGCAGGTTGAGGGCAATCGCATCGCCTATCGCAACCTCAGGCTCAACTCCGCGCCGATGCAAGCCAGCGGCGCCATCGACGTCTTGCCGAATTCCGACCTTTCAGGTCGGATCACCGTGCAGGTGGGTACTCGAACCACCACGGTGGCGCGCGGCACGCTCAACGTTGGCGGCAGCGTGAGGAGTACCCAGCTCACCCCCTAGCCCGCATGACTCACACGTACTGAGACTGTGCGGTTCTCGAGGCGGCGACGCTTTGTTTGGCGTCCGAGCATCGGGCTGACTACTTAATTCATGTAGCAGCTTGTCGGACGGCTGAGCCCGACAAGGTGCTCACCGGCTGAGTTCCGCCAACAATTCTCTTGCTTCCTTGGCGAACCTTGAATCTGGGGAATTGGCCAGCAATTTCTCCAGTTCCTGTCGCGCTTTAGTACGATCCCCCGTTTTGACGAGCGCCCGTGCCAGGTGGTACCGAGGTTCGGTAGCCTTGGGCATGTCGGTCACCGCCTTCTGCAGCAGCTCGAGCCCACGTTCGGCGTTGCCCCGCTCGACCAGCATCCAGCCGAGTGTGTCGGCGGCCGCCGCGTTGGGACTGAGCTTATAGGCGCGCTCCGCCGTCTCCAATGCGCGGGAATCCTTGACGCCGTGATAGGCCACGGCGAGGTTGTTGAGCAGCTGCGCGTCGTCAGGCTGTTTTTTCAGCAACCACTCGTAGTCTTCGATTGCCTCCTTATACATGCCGCTCTTGAGGTGATTGTCCGCGCGGTAACGCCGCACCATTGCGTCGTCCGGCGATTCCTTCAGCCACTGCGCCAGGCGCCCCTCAGCTTCCTCCGGCTTCCCGGCCCGCGTTAACGCCGCGTGCAGCTTGATCAGGACGGTGCCGCTCTTGCCCATGCCGTAGGCGACTTCGTACGCCTTGACGGCTTGCGGAAATTTCCTCTCCGCCATCAGGACGTCGCCTTCGAGGACAAAGCCTGCGGGAGACTTGGCGGACCGCTTTTGCACCTGCTGCGCGATCTTCATCGCCTCCGAATAACGCTTCGCGCGCAACTCGAACGCGGCGAGCGCCATTTGAGCGTCAGTGAAATCGGGCTGCAACGAAACCGCTTTGCGCAGCGCGTTCGTCGCTCTCGTCCGGTCGCCACTGACTGCGTATGCCTTAGCGAGTTGCATGAGGGCGGCCGCAGATTTGGGCTGGAGCGCGACGAGCTTCTCGTAGGTACTCACCGCCTGTTCATTCGCGCCGGCGCCGATCTGGGTGGCGCCCAATGTATGCAGCACTTCCGGATCATCCGGGCGCGCGGTCCGTGCCTGTTGTGCGACCTCCAGCGCTTTTTTCCAATCTTCGGACTTCGCGTAGGCGCGCGCCAGCATCAACTGCGGTTGCACCGAATTGGGACTCGCTTTGCGGGCGCGCTCCAACCAGTCGATCTGCTCTTTCGGCGTGGCGCCGATGCGCGCGGCGAAATTGCTGAGCGCCAGCAGAGCCTGCGTATTGTCCTTGTCCCTTTCGAGAATGGCCTCGAGGCGGCGACGCGCGCTCGCCGGCTGCTTATCCTCGAGGTCGAGTTGTGCGAGGTTAGTCGCCGCCGGCACGAAGGTCGGCTGCAGCTGGAGCGCGCGCTCGAAGGCCTTGCGCGCAGCCGCTCCTTCATTCTTGTTCCTATAGATCAAACCCTTCAGATTGTAGGTCAGCGGATTATTCGGCTGCTTCTTCTCGAAGGATTGCATCGCCTGCAGCGCCTGGTCGTAATTCGCCTGCTGCAGGAGCAACAGAACGAGCAGAAAGTCCGCGCGGTATGAGTTGGGGTCCACCGCCACCGCAGACTCTAGATCCGCCAGCGCGCGATCCGTTTCGCCGGCAGCCAATCGGCTTGCTCCCAGGCCGATGCGCGCCTCCGCGCTCTTGGGATCGAGCTTCGCCGCCTTCTCGAAATACTGGATCGCGATGGCGAACTCGTTGCTTCGCAGGTATACCTCGCCGGCGAGCGCCATCAGCGCTCCGTCTTCCGGCGCCTGCCGGAGGCTGGGCTGCAACACGTCGATGGCGCGCTGCGTCTGGCCGGCTTCCGCCAGCGACGCAATCAGCAGCTTCCGCGCATAGAGAAAGCCGGGCGCGCGTTCGACGACCTGTCCAAGGTGCGCCTGCGCTTGGGCGTGCGTTCCCAGGGCATACTCGGCCGCGCCCGCCAGCAATACGCTCGGCAGATAATCTGGCGCCACCTTGAGCACTTCCAGCGCCGCGTCGTGCGCAACGGTGTACTTTTTCTGCTGAAACTCGATCAACGCAAGCAAGTGTTTCCTCTGTAGGAGGTTGGGAGCGAGCTTGCGCACCTCTTCTAGTTGCTTGCGCGCCTCATCGAAGTTGCTGGCGGTGATGTGCTGCCACGCCATGTTGACGCGAGCTTGGACATCTTCCGGGCTGATCTCGAGGACCTTCTGGTAGGCCGCCATGGCGCCTGCCTGATCGGCCCTGAACCGGGCAAGATCGCCTTTCATCAGCCATGCATCTACGTTCTTCGGCGCGCTGGCGAGCGCCCGCTCGATCAATTTCGACGCTTCATCCGGTTTGTTCTGGATTGCCGCAAGGCGCGCCTGCGCGAGCAGCGCATCGGCGAACTCCGGCTGCTTGGCGAGCGCCTGCTCGAGCAGCTCGCGTCCTTCCGGGATGCGGTTGAGTCCGAACGACGCCATCGCCCGCAGTGTCAGGATTTCGGCTTGCACCGCGTCGCCGGCATTGGTGTCCGGAGGCACCTGGTCGAGCACCTTCTGGAATTCGCCCATCATCAGCAGCGACTTGCCGATCTTTACCTTGGCCAGGTCGTAACGCAGGTCCAGGGCCTTGCGCAGCTCTATTTCGGCCGATTTGAAATCACCCACGTCGTTGTAGGTCACGCCCAGGAGGTAACGCGCTTCGGCGTTCTGCGGAGACTTCTGCAGCAGGCTCTTCAGGTGGACGATCGCGCTCCTATAGTGACCTTTGTCGCGCTCCTGCCTGGCGTCCGCAAGAATTTGCTCGGGGTTCGCGCTCTGCTCCTTGCAACCTGAGGAAAGCAGCAGGAGCGAGAGCACCACTGCGCACGCTGCGAAGCCGCGCATGTTTCTGGTTCTGATCATGGAACGAAATACCCCCCCTCTTAGGACGGCGATTTTGCTCCGGCAGCGGTTTGCCGGACCAGGAATTTTCGCATTTTCTTGTTGCCCGGGAATACTACCTGATTCCGTGAATTTGTTCCGGCCCGGCTTGGCGCGCTAATTGCTTTCCCTGTCCGGCGGGGCAGGGGGAAAAGTGAGAATTCTTTCCAGGGAGAAATTCAAAGTGCTGGCCGAGAGAAACGGCTGGTCGCTCGCACGTGCGGAAGGCTTTGTCGACGGCGAATCGTTTCGTCGCCGCGGCAAACGGCCTCCAAATTACGTTCTCGTAGGAATTGACGAGTATTGCCAGGGTTTTCGGGCGGGCTACTTCGAGCGCAAGCCGGCGTCCGCCAGGAATCAACCCTCGAGCGCAAAGAAGCTGTAGAGATTCTGTCGAGGTGTCGATACCGCGACACAGGCACGTAGAGCCCGTGTGACTTTGCGCACGCACCTGCCGTCGCTGACACCGTAATTGCCGCAGGCGTCTCATGCGCAGGGCACGCCGCCCTGCACGTGCAGATTCCCGCGATCGTTTCCCTGCCACGCGGCGTTCAGAAGCCGGCGCAGCCATTGCCGGCGGCTTCGGGCGATGAAGTCGAGCGCGAACGTGTCGCGCGGCTGAAATGCTGATTTCGCCGGTCGGGCGATGCAGTCATGCAAGTCTCCTGCTAAAATCCAAGCATTGCACCGGGTCGCCTCCCAAACCGCGCTGTTTCGGCGTGGCCGCTCGCATGAATCATGCCTGACGCAGACCTGTCCAAGCTGCGCATCGACCGTGGCTCGGATGTTCGTCTTGGCAGTCCCGCGCGCCGGTGGCGACGCCGCGCGCTGTGGATTGCAGCATTGCTTGTGGTGGTAGCGACCATCGCAGGCACCTTTTTGCTCAACGCGGCCGTGCCAGTTGAAATCGCCGCGGTCACGACGGCCTATCCCTCGCAAGCGTATACACTGCTCAACGCCACGGGTTACGTGGTCGCGCAACGCAAGGCCGCCGTCGCATCGAAGGCGACCGGGCGCCTGGAATGGCTCGGTGTTCGAGAGGGCAGCCTGGTAAAGGAAAACGAGGTCCTGGCGCGCCTCGAGAACAGGGACGTGGTGGCCGCAATGGAGCAGGCGGCGGCGAACGTTCGCGTGGCGCGGGCCAATCTCGAGCAGGGCGTGGCGGAAGCGACGGAAGCCGAGCGGGCGCTCGCGCGCTCGCGCGACCTGCTGTCGAAGAACTTCGTGTCGCAGGCCGCGCACGACACGGCGGTAGCTCGCTACGAGAAGGCGCAGGCGGCGATCAGCGGCTTCAAGGCGGCCATTGCCGTCGCGCAGGCAAACTACCGCTCGGCGCAAGTCGCGGTTGACCAGACACTGATACGCGCGCCGTTCGACGGGGTGGTGCTCACCAAGAACGCCAACGTCGGCGATGTCATCACGCCGTTTTCCTCGGCGCTCGGTTCGCAGGCGGCAGTGGTGACGATGGCCGACATGTCCACGCTCGAGGTCGAAGCCGACGTCTCCGAGGCGAGCCTCGGCAAGGTCAAGCTCGAGCAGCCCTGCGAGATCCAGCTGGATGCCCTGCCGGGCACTCGATTCCGCGGGGTCGTCGGGCGCATGGTGCCGACCGTCGATCGCTCCAAAGCCACCGTGACGGTAAAGGTGCGCTTCGTAGACAAGGATCCGCGCGTGCTTCCGGAGATGAGCGCCAAGGTCGCCTTTCTCGCGCAGGAGCTGCCGCCGGAGTTGCGCGAGCGGCGCACGGTCGTACAGCCACCGGCGATCGTCGAGCGCGGTGGAAAGCGCGTCGTTTACGTTGTGCGGGGCGATAAGGCGGTCGAGACGCAGGTGGAGGTCGGCGGGAAGATCGGCGACATGGTCGAAATCCGCAATGGGGTGCAACCCGGCGAGAAGATCGTCGCCAGGCCGCCGGAACGGTTGCACGACGGCGCCAAGGTGTCGCTTCGTGCAAAGTGACGCATATCGGCCGCCAGATGCGGAGCCGGCCGCCGTTTTGGGAGCTGCGCAGCCCATGGTCGAAATCCGGCACCTCGCCAAGTCGTACCGCCGCGGTGGCCAGACCGTGCCGGTGCTGGGCGACATCTCGCTCGACATCGGCGCCGGTGAATTTACCGCCCTCATGGGACCCTCCGGCTCGGGCAAGAGCACGCTGCTCAACCTCATCGCCGGCATCGACAAGCCGGACAGCGGCGAGCTCCGGGTTGGCGGGCTCGATATCACCGCATTGACCGAAACCGAGCTCGCGCACTGGCGCGCGCGGCACATCGGCTTCGTCTTCCAGTTCTACAACCTGATGCCCGTGCTCACCGCTTTCGAGAACGTGGAGCTGCCCCTCCTGCTGACGAGGCTGTCGCGGGCGGAGCGGCGCGAGCGCGTGGAATTGACGCTCGCGATGGTGGCCCTGACCGATCGCAAGGAGCACTATCCTTCCGAGCTCTCGGGGGGACAGCAGCAACGGGTCGCCATCGCGCGAGCGGTGGTCTCGGATCCGGCGCTGGTCGTCGCCGACGAGCCGACGGGGGACCTCGACCGCGTGTCTGCCGCTGAAGTTCTGGAATTGATGAGACGGCTCAACGGGGAGCTGGGCAAGACGGTGCTCATGGTGACGCACGACGCGCAGGCGGCGAAGACGGCCCGGCGGCGGATCCAGCTGGAAAAGGGCGAGCTGATCGGGGAGGCACGAGTTAGCTAGTCCTGGCGGAGCGCGCATGCACGTATTCAAGCTGATTTTCAAGAACGCGCTGCGCCACAAATTGCGTACCGCACTGACGGTCGTCGGCCTGCTGGTCGCGGTGCTCGCGTACGGGCTGCTGCAGACCGTGGTCGACGCGTGGTATGCCGGCGCGCAGGCCGCTTCCAGCGGGCGCCTGATCACGCGCAATTCGATATCCCTGGTGTTTTCCATGCCCGTCAGCTATGAGGCGCGTATCCGCGCCGTGGAGGGGGTGACGACAGTTGCACGGTCGAACTGGTTCGGCGGTGTCTATCAGGACAGCAGGAAGTTTTTCGCGCAATTCGCGGTATCCGACAACTATCTCGATCTCTACCCCGAGTTCGTGCTGCCCGCAGCCGAGCGTCAGGCCTGGCTGCGCGATCGCAAGGGATGCGTCGTGGGAAGGCAGCTTGCCGAGCTCTACGGATTCAAGGTAGGCGACGTGCTGCCCCTGCGCGGCACCATTTTTCCAGGGACCTGGGAGTTCGTGGTGCGGGGGATATTCGACGGCAGTGACAGCACCAAGATCACCCGGCATATGCTGTTTCACTGGGACTACCTCAACGAGACGTTGCGCAAGACCGCCAGACAGCGCGCCGACCAGGCGGGAATCTACATCGTGGGCATCGAGCATCCGGAAAACGCGGCGGCCGTCGCGCGGGCGATCGATGCGACGTTCAAGAACTCGCTGGCCGAGACCCTCACGGAATCCGAGCAGGCGTTCCAGCTCGGATTCGTCGCGATGTCGAACGAGATCATCGCCGCGATCCGGCTGGTCTCGTACGTCGTGATCCTGATCATCATGGCGGTAATGGCGAATACGATGGCGATGAGCGCGCGCGAGCGCACGCCCGAGTATGCGACGCTCAAGGCGCTCGGCTTCGGCCCGGGATTTCTCGCGCTGCTGATCTTCGGAGAATCGCTGGCGATCGCCGCGGTCGGCGGAGGACTCGGCGTCCTCGCGACGCCGCCAGCAGCGCAGGGGTTCAAGCATTTTGCGGGGACCTATTTCCCCGTATTCGAAGTGTCGGTCCTCACGCTCGGCCTGCAGTCGCTGTGCGCGGCGGTGGTCGGCGTCGCCGCGGCGGTCGTCCCTGCGATCCGCGTCTCTCACATACGCATCGCCGAGGGGCTGCGGGCGATCGGGTAGGCATCGTGGCCGTTCCGTACATGTATGTTGCTCGCAACCTGTGGACGCGGCGACTTACCACCGCGCTCACCGCGGGCGGTCTGGCGCTGGTCGTCTACGTCTTCACTACGGTGCTCATGCTGGACGCAGGGCTCAAGCGTACCCTCGTGACTACGGGCGAGTACGACAACGTGATCGTCATCCGCAAGGGCGCCGAGACCGAGATCCAGAGCGGCATCTACCGCGATCAGGCGGCGATCGTCGAAATGCATCCGGCCGTGGCACTCGGCCCCGGCGGCGAGCGCATGGCGTCGAAGGAAACCGTAGTGCTGATATCTCTTGCCAGGCGCGGGGACGACAAGCCCTCCAACGTCGTCATACGCGGCACCTCCGCGACGGGGCTCATGCTGCGACCGCAGGTAAGGCTCTCCGCAGGACGCATGTTCCGCCCTGGCACGTCCGAGATCGTCGTGGGCAGGAGCATCGCCGCCCGGTTCGAAGACGCGGACATCGGTGACGTGCTGCGCTTCGCGCAGCGCGACTGGATCGTCGTGGGGAGCTTCGATGCCGCGGGCAGCGGGTTCGACTCCGAGGTGTGGGGGGACGTCGAGCAGCTGATGCAGTCGTTTCGCCGCATCGCGTACTCCTCGATGGTCGTGCGCCTCGCCGATACCGGGGCCTACGAACGCTTCAAGTCGGATATCGACGCGGATCCGCGGCTCAGCAACGAGAGCAAGCGCGAGCAGGTTTTCTACAGCGACCAGTCGCGAGTGCTGTCGAACTTCATCAGCATCCTCGGGTTGACGCTGTCGGCCATCTTCTCGATCGGCGCGATGATCGGCGCGATGATCACGATGTACGCTTCGGTCGCAAACCGGGTGGGGGAGATCGGCACGCTGCGCGCGCTGGGATTTACACGGCGGGCAGTGCTCGGCGCCTTTCTCTTCGAGTCGCTGCTCCTGGGACTCGTGGGCGGAGCGGCGGGCCTGGTGCCGGCCTCGTTCATGCAGCTCGCGTCCTTCTCCACGATCAATTTCCAGACCTTTGCCGACCTTTCCTTCCGCTTCGTCCTCACGCCCGGTATCGCTTTTCAGGCGCTGCTCTTCGCGTTGGTCATGGGCCTGATCGGCGGCTTCCTGCCCGCGGTGCGCGCAGCCAGGCTCAACATCGTCGATGCGCTGCGTGCTGCCTGAGCCGCGCGACGGTTTCTAGCTGTCGAGGATTTTTACAACAAAGACGAGAGGGGACGAGCGTATGGGTCGCTGCAGAGACACAATTTTTCAATTGGTTAGCGCACGAACCGGGTCCAGGGGGCTGAGGCCCATTCCCAATTCCGACCTGAACTCTGTCGGAAAATTTTACAGCGCCGCATTCGCACCGCCATGGGGCACCCGGCTAATCAGCAGGACAAACAGCAACTTGTACCGCAAATTTGATTTCTGGTACGGTCTATGCGCTGGTTTTGCCGAAATAACACAAAATACTGTTGCTCGTGTTAGCAGCGGGCGGTTCGGGCTGATGGCTGTGCCCGAAATGGTGATCTACCTTTGACTTGCTCGTAATGCAGGGGGGAAGTATGTCGATCATGCATTTACGCTTTGTATTAGTCGCTATGTGCCTGGCGGGCGTGCCGTTCCAGGCCGAGGCAACGGCGATCGCTCATGGCGACTTGGATTTCAAAAATCTTGCGATCACGACCGGAACGGGAACCACATTTTCGCTCGATGGGCCATGGACGCTCGAAGCCTTTGCACATGCGGACAACAGCCTCGGCCAAGTCGACGACCAATTCAACACCGACATCTCTCCAAGCACCATCGGCGCGTCGGCAGCCGTCACCTGGGCCAGCGCGGCAGGCGCTGCCAGCGCGCCAAATGATCCGCCGGATCTCGCCATCACGGGTGCGGCGAGCTCGGACGTCAACGTTCCGGGCTGCGGGCCGGCGGCGGCGTTCAGTAACGGCCGGGGCACGTTGTTCAACTCATTCACCCTGACGAGCAGTGGCCCCAGCGCGGCAGTCACATTCGCGATCGATATCTCCGGCGTGCTCAAGACGGTGACCGACTTGTGCGGGATAGTGGCCGCCAGCGAGGTCATCTTCAGCCTCGAGGTCGACGGCACGCCGGTATTGTTTCATGACGACCTTCTGAGCATCGGGCCCAGCGATGCGGCGACGAAGTCAATCGCGACACACCTCACGAATACCGTAACGCTCGATACCGGCGTGTCGCACTTTCTGCTGCTGGAAGCCGATTCCGAATCCAGAGGCCAAGTGGTGGTACGCGAGCCGCCGGCCGGCGTGCTGCTGGTCGCCGGATTGGCAGCGCTTGCGGCAGCCAGGCGTCGCACGGTTCGCCTCGGGACGAAATAGCGGAGTATGATTGATTTGACGGTCCGGCAGGGGGGCAGTTAGCAGGATAAAGCCGCCTCGCGCAACGCGAGGCAGCGCCAAGCAGGGGGGGTGCCATGGGCAAGCCGATGCGGTTTATGAGCGGCCTGTGGCTGCTCGCGTTCGTTCTCTTCTATCCGGTCATTGTTGAGGCGCGCTACGTCGGGGGCGAGGCCCCGAACAAGTGCGCGACGTGCGGTTGTGCTTGTGGTTGCGCCCTGTGTCAGGCCCCCAATGTCAGCGCTTGCGGCTGTATGCCTTCCTACACCGAAGGCAACACCGGCGAGAGCGCCCGGGACGGGATGACGGTTGCGAGCGCCTTTGGCCCGACGTTAAGTTTCAGCGCCACCTACAACAGCAAGCAGGCCGACGGCTCGCAGTCGCGCAGCGACACGGT
>DATFWO010000319.1:0-8429 GCA_035259205.1 Burkholderiales bacterium
AAGGCGATTCCCGGCCTCTTTGCCGCGGGCGAGCTCGTGGGAGGAATCTTCTATCACAACTATCCCGGCGGCACGGGGCTCACCTCGGGCGCGGTATTCGGCAGGCTTGCCGGCACGGGCGCGGGGGCCTACGTCAGGAAGGGCAAGTAGCGAGCAGTAAGCGGCAAGCAGCTGGCCTGCCTCGAAGGCCGTGCACAGCCAGGCGGAGGTTCACATGAATGCACCAGCGATCAAGATCAACAAGCCGGTACGCGAACTGGTGAGCAGCGAGGAATGGGATGCGCGCGTGAATCTCGCGGCCTGCTATCGCCTCATGGCGGAATTCGGCATGGTGGAGATGGCCCTCAACCATATTTCCGCGCGGGTCCCGGGCACCGTGAACGAGTTTCTGATCAACCCGTTCGGGATGCTCTACGAGGAGATGACCGCCTCTTCCATGATCCGGATCGACCTTAACGGCAACGTGCTCTTCAACGCGACCGACTACGGCGTCAACCAGGCGGGCTACGTGATCCACAGCGCGATACACGGCGCTCGCCACGACGTCGACTGCGTGATCCACACGCACACGCTCGCGGGCATGGCGGTATCGGCGATGAAGTGCGGCATCCTGCCGATCGCGCAGACGTCGATGCGCTTCTCAGACGTGGGCTGGCACGATTTCGAGGGCGTGGCGCTGCGGATCGACGAGCGCGAGCGGCTGGTGCGCAATCTCGGCGACCGCGAAGCGATGGTGCTGCGCAACCACGGGCTCCTCACGGTCGGCGCAAGCATCCCGGAATGCTTCAACAACATGTATCGCCTGGAGCGGACCTGCCAGCTTCAGGTCACGGCGCTCTCGTGCAATACTGAGCTTCGGTTGCCACCGGACGAAGTGGTCAGGTTCACCAACGAGCAGCTGCGCAGCGGCAGCCGGCGGCACGGCCTGCTCGAATGGCCGGCGCTCCTGCGCAAGCTCGACCGCGTGGATCCGTCCTATCGGGACTGACGGGGCGTGACTATTGAGACGTGACTGGAACTGCGTGACTGATCCGGCGTGACTGTTGCGGCGTAGCCCGCTTGGTCTTTTCACGTTCTATCAGTCACGTATCATCAGTCACGAGGTATCAGTCACGAGTCATCAGTCACTTTATTCGGCTGTGCCGTACCGCGCCCCATGGTGGCTGGCGGGCGGTCATGCACAGACGATTTATGCCTCTCTGTTCGCCCCGCGGCCGTGGGTCGCCTATCGCCGGGAGCGGTGGGAGACGCCGGACGGGGATTTCATCGATCTCGACTGGGTCGAAGACCGAGCGTTGAGCGTCGAGTGTCGAAGGGACGCCCCGCTGGTGGCGCTATTCCACGGCCTCGAGGGTAGCTCACGCAGTCACTATGCGGCGTCACTCATGGCCGCAGCGCGGGACGCGGGCTGGCGCGGCGTCGTGGTGCACTTTCGAGGATGCAGCGGCGAGTCGAATCGCCTGGCCCGCGCCTACCACTCCGGCGACAGCGCGGAGATCGACTGGGTCCTGCGGCGCCTGCACGGGAGATACGCGGAGGCGCGACTCTGCGCGGTCGGCGTATCCCTCGGCGGCAACGCCCTCTTGAAGTGGCTCGGCGAAAGCGGTGCCTCGGCAACGGAAGTCGTGGCACGGACGGCAGCCGTGTCGGCACCGCTTGACTTGATGACGTCGGGCGATGCGCTTGGAGCCGGATTCAATCTGCTCTACGCACGCCATTTCCTCGCTACCTTGAAGCCGAAAGCGCTCGCCAAGCTCGCGCGGCATCCGGGAATCTTCGACGCCGCGCTCGTGCGCGCGGCATCCACCCTGCGCGCGTTCGACGACGTCGTCACCGCGCCGCTGCACGGGTTTCTGGATACCGACGACTACTGGACTCGGGCGAGCAGCAAGCCGGGCCTGAAGAACGTCGAGGCGCCGACGCTCGTCCTCAACGCGCAAAACGACCCTTTTCTTCCGGCCGCGGCGCTGCCGCGTGCAGGGGAAGTATCCGGCGCGGTAACCCTCGAGCAACCGGAAGAAGGTGGGCACGTCGGTTTCGTTAGCGGTCCGTTTCCCGGGAATCTCGCGTGGTTACCGCGGCGCATCCTCAGTTTTCTCGGCGCTCCCCGCACCGAACGAGAGGTCAGCGGCATACCGTTGCGTCGAGGAAATTGAACGCATGCGCAGGACGCATGTGTAAACCAATCGATCGGATTTATGCGTTAAGGACGCAGCGCCAGGGCGTTACTCCGCTGGAGTTACGTGGAGCGCCTGACAGAGACTCACAAGCGCAGAGCCGAACGCCATTCCTTTTCCAGCGCGCTGAGCGCCTTGCCGTAGGCGGCCTCGTATCCGCCGCCATCGTACAGTTTCCTGAAATCCGGCAAGCCGTAGCGCTCGATCAGGAAACCGACGAACGAGCCGGCGATGATGTATGCGCTCTGTTCGTTGAGCACACTGCCCAAGGGACGCGGGGTTCGCACGCCGTCGAGCTCATCGAGCGATGCGACTTGGGAAAGCCGGTCGCGTGCCTCGCTGTCGAGCGGTCTACCGAAATTCGGGAAGGCCCGGTTGCCGGCCAGCTTGTGGTGCAGATACACCGCCAGCCCCTCGGCCAGAAAACGATTGTCATTGGGCGCGTAGATATGGACGATCTCGTGCAGCAGCGCGCCGTCATTGTTGCGCACGCCGCGCAGCGGCATCTCCATGAAGCCGCGGTCGCCGCGGTAGCCCGGAACCAGTGCCCTGGAGATGCGATAGGAGCTATCGACGTGGATCCGGATCGCTTCCTTCCACGCCTCACCCCAGTAATCCTCGACCTTCCCCCGCTCGCTCACCGCATAACGGCAATAGGCTTCCGCTTCGCGTACGGACAGTTGTTCCGAAAGAATCCGGGCGTTCCCGCATTCCGCCGCGACGGTCGGCGCCGCAATGCCGTGCCCAGCGGACACCGACAAGCCGACTGCGACTAGGATTCGGCGCGCCGGGAAAATGAAGGCTCGCAAGAGCAGCGCCGGCTTTAACGGGCCGGGCGCAGGTGCCTGCGGATACTGCCGAGCAATGCGACCAGCAGCATCGCGCCCGTAGCGGCCTCCAGCCAGATGGTGACGTTCATCGTCAATGTGTGCGCCGACAAAGGCGCTCGCAGGTAGTGCGCTAGACCGTAAAAACCGAACGCGGCATATGCGGTCAACATCCCCAGACCAACGAGCTTATGGCCAAGACGGGTCAAAACGTAACCGAGCACGCCAATAGCGGTCTGTGCCAGCCACGCGCTGTAAACTCCCGCCGGCGACAGCCATTCGGGCATGTTCGGATATTCTTTCAGGAATTCGGCGTTGTGGATGTGGTGGAACAGTGTCGCGAACAAATATGGGAGCAGGAACACGAACAGGATAGTCGGATTGATTGGACGCTCGGCGCGCATCAGGGCTCCTGAGTCAGCGTTATTGACGGTTCGGCTTCGAAGATACTCTCGACGTCCTTATACAACTTCTCGACCGCGCTTGTCGTGTCTATGCGCTTCAACAAACCGCGCAGGAATGGTTTTTCGGCCGTGACGAAACACGACCATGTAACGTCTTTCCCAAGAGACGGCGGGGCACCGGGCTTCGGCTCCAAATCCAGGACGCTGCCGCAGCCGACCCAAAGCATAAAGGGGTCTCGCGCGCACATGACGCACCAGCCCCAATCTTCGGCGATGACCTCTTCAGGCTTGTACCCCGTCTCGATCAGCTTGGTGCGCAGCCAATTCGCGAGCTGCTTGCCGTAGCAGCCCCGATTGGTTTGTTCAGCCTCTCGCGGCTCTATTTCGAAGAGGCTGGATTTCAGCCACAGCTGGTGATCGTTCATGCGGGATAAAGAATAATCGAGCCTGGCCTTTTTACTTTCTAAATGAGGGAAATAGATAATATGCGAGGACCATCAATGGTGCCGCCAACCAAAGTGCGTGTCCCACGCTAAACAGCGCGCCGGTACAAAAGAACGCCGGTCGCGCGCTTAGCAATAGATATTCGATCCATGTATCGCTCCCGCATAACCCGAGCACGGCGGCGATTATTCCTGCGAGTAGTGCACCGAGTCCGATCAAAGCACATACCATCGCTCTGCGCCAGATACCCACAGGTGAGCGCTTCTCCTCTCTCAAAGCGACCATCGAGAAAACGCATGCAAGGATCCCGCAGAACAGCAAATTGAAAGCTTTCATCTTACTTACAACGGAGTATTTAGGGGCAGTGTCGAATCTCCATTCGCGTCACGCGTCCGCACTAACTAGTGTTAGGCGTCCAACGTCTGCTCAAGCGCCCTCAGCAGGGCCGCCACGTCGATAAACCGAAGTCTCCCGTTGGCCTTGCTACCGCGGATTGCCATGCCACAAAGAGAAGCATCGCGATGCTCAGAACGAGAAATAGCGACGACGGGAGAGCCACTGAAACCATCCAAATCTGAGACGTTGTTGAAATCGTCTATGTCGATCTCAAAACAATGTTGCGCTGAACTGGCCGGAGCCAGCCGACCCACCAACAGATGCTGCGTGGAAAGTATCCGATACTTCCCATAGTCGACTTCGCGCGCTTCTGTTGGGTACCCAAAACAAGCGAACTGGTATTCGCCAGGCTCAGTTCTCCACTGGTCATGCATTGTGTCCAATCGAATCGCGTGCATCAATGAGCGCTCCGCCATGTCCAATTTGTCGAGCGCAACTCGAACGATAGTCAGATCTCCAAAGTCGTTCTGCTTTGGATCTGGTTTCAGTACAGAAAATCGGGCGTCGAACGGAATCGATTCACTCGACTTCTCAGTCGGAAAGATTACAAGGTCGTCAAGGTTTTCGCGATCCACGACGTGGTTGGCGGTGAGCAGATAGACACCACCATGAAAGAGAACAAGAAAGCCTGTTCCCGCTCCGGCGTACGGAGCCTCATCCAAACCGGTCGCGAAAAGGATTGGCTTCGCGCTTTGACGAAGGTTTCCGAGGGCGGCTTCGAACGCTGGGATCACGGGCGAGTAACTTTGAAGTAGTTGGACTAAAAGCTGATTTTCACATCAGTATTTTGCATGTGACGTTGTCATTCTTCAAGGCGACGAGCGATGAGAATCTACCGACTCGTGCGATTCACCGCGCCGAAGCCGCGCGCAGGATGACGTCCCGCCTGCGGAGGGATATGGGAGATGGGGTGAGGGACACTCTCTCCTTTAAACGTGGAACGTGGAATGTTGGAACGTGGAAGAAATGACTGCGCCCGCGGGAGCGCTGCGGAAAGTCATCTTATGAAGACACGGTGCTTGAACCTGGCGCCCCGTTGGAGCCGCCGAGCAGTCGCAGGTCGGTCCCGGGGTTTCGGGCGAGCACTGTCGAACCAGAATGTCGGTATTCGTGTGACGAGGGAACCGTCCACGACCGAGGTCAGACCAGCGGCAGTGGCAAGTGAGTTGCACAGACCTCCGGGGCCGACCGAGCAGCACAGGTTTACCGCTACGAGCTTGCGAGGTGGCGGCGGCGACCGGGCGACAGGTTCAAGCACCGTGGCTTCGTTTACTCACGGATCTTGATCACCTTAGGCGGGCGTCCGCCACCCTCCTCCCGACAGACTCGGACATTAGGAGAGGTCTACCTGCCCGCCTCCGCCGCCATCCGGCGGATGCCGGGCACGTCGATCACCCGCACGCCCTGCGCCGGATGCTCGATCGCGTGCACCATGCATGCCGTGATCTCCTCCAGCGTGACGAAACCGAGCCGCTCGGCCGCCTCGCGCGTCGCCGGAATCTGCCGGAGCAGCCAGTTGAATGGCAGCAGGAGGACCGGCCAGCGGCGGCCGGGGCCGAGCACGTACCACGGCCGCACGATCGTCGCGGCGAGCCCACTCTCGCGGAGTAGCGCCTCACCCCGCTGACGTACTTCTATATACGCGCGCATCACCGGCGCCGGCTGCGCGACGCTGAGGTAAAGGAAGTGCCGAGCCTTGCCTTGCCGAGCTACCGCGACCGCGGCTTGCACGGACTTCAAGTCGATCTCGACGAATTCGCGCTCCTTCCCCGGCCGCGGCTTCGACACCCCCACGAGATGAACGAAACAGTCGGCCCCGGCAGCCGCCGCTGCATACGTTTCCCCGCGCAAAGGATCTCCCACCACTACCCGGCAGCCGGCTGGAAGGCGCCCTTCCGATCCAGTACGCACGAGCGCGGCCACCCGGTGGCCGCGCCCGGCGAGCGCCGGAATGAGGCCCCTGCCGATGAAACCGGAGCCTCCGGTGATGAACACGTTCACTCTGGCATGATGCGCGTCACCGCGCTTGCCGCTCAATACCGGCCGGCGCTGGTAACGATGTCGCCCTTCATCGGGCCCAGGATCGCGAGGAGCTCGTTCTTCTCCTTCGCCGGGACCTTGAACTTGTCGAGCGTCTTCACGAGGTCTTCCACCAGGGCGTTGAACGCGGCGTCGTTGACGCCCATCCCCGCGTGCGTGGACTTCATATCGCGCCCGGTGTAGGTGCACGGTCCGCCCGTCCCGGCACAGATCTGATCGACCAGCATCTGCTTCAGGTGCGGGATATTGGTCTTCGCAAAGTAGCCATTGATGCGCTTGTCGGCTGCAACATTGCCGACAAAGTCATCGACGACCGCAACAATCGCCTCCTTGCCGCCCAGACGCTGGTAGAGCGTGGACTCGCTCATCGTGGTGTTGCTCGCGCAGGCGCCGAGCAGGGTGCTCGCCACCAGCAACGATACGCAGGCTATACGCTTGATCTGCATGGCTCTTCTCCTTCAAGTTGGAAAAGGGGAACCGTATTTCCCCTCGCCGTATACGCCCGGCAGGACCGTCCAGATTGAGGAATTTTTTCGCCGCTGCGTCATCCAACTGCCTGGTTCGCCCGTATGGCGGTCTCCCCGCGAGGCGAACATTCGCATGGGATAATATTTCCGATATGGACTCCTCCCGCACCTCTGCGACCCGCATACCGCCCCCCGAAATCTTCAAGGCCTACGACATCCGCGGCGTCGTCGGGCGCACGCTGACTCCCGAGTACGTCGAGGCCATCGGCCAGGCCATCGGCTCCGAAGTGCTCGCCCGCGGCGGAAAGAAGGTTGCGGTCGGCTACGACGGCCGGCTGTCGGGCCCGGAGCTCGCGGCAGCCCTCGCCCGCGGGATACAGGCGAGCGGCGCGGGAGTGATCGAGGTCGGGCGCGTCACCACGCCGATGGTGTACTTCGCCGGGCACCAGCTCCAGGTCTACTCGGGTGTCGCCGTGACCGGGAGCCACAACCCGCCCGAGTACAACGGCCTGAAGATCGTGACCTGCGGGGAAACGCTCTCCGGCGAGCAGATACAGGGACTGCGCGCCCGGATCGAAAAAGGCGACCTCGCGCGCGGAGCGGGCGGCTTCGAGCGCCAGGACATTTCCCGCGCCTATCTGGACCGCGTGACCGGCGACGTCAAGCTCGCGCGCCCCGTGAAGCTTGTCGTCGACTGCGGCAACGGCGTGCCGGGCGCTTACGCGCCCGTCCTTTTCCGCGCGCTCGGCTGCGAGGTCCACGAGCTCTACTGCGAGGTGGACGGGACCTTCCCCAACCATCACCCGGACCCTTCCCATCCGGAAAACCTGCGCGACGTCGTCAGGGCGCTGAGCGAGGGCAAGGGCGAGCTGGGATTCGCATTCGACGGCGACGGCGACCGCCTGGGCGTCGTGACGCGCAACGGCAGGATCATCTACCCCGACCGCCAGTTGATGCTGTTCGCTGCCGACGTTCTGAAGCGCCATCCCGGCGCGGGGATTATTTTCGACATCAAGTCCACGCGGAACCTCGCACCGTGGGTCGAGCGCCACGGCGGCAAGCCGATACTCTGGAAGACCGGCCACTCGCTCATCAAGAAAAAACTGCAGGAAAGCGGTGCATTGCTGGCGGGCGAGATGAGCGGACATACTTTTTTCAAGGAGCGCTGGTACGGATTCGACGATGCCATGTACGCCGGCGCGCGGCTCCTCGAGATCCTGTCCCGGGAGAAGGACCCGAGCGGGGTGCTCGAGGCCCTTCCGGATGCGCTCAGCACCCCCGAGCTGCACCTGAAGCTCTCGGAAGGCGAGAACTACGCGCTCATGGACAGGCTCGCGAAGACGGCGAAATTCGACGGCGCGCGCGAAGTGATCACGATTGACGGCCTGCGGGTGGAGTATGTCGACGGCTTTGGCCTCGCCCGTCCCTCGAATACCACGCCGGTGGTCGTGCTGCGCTTCGAGGCGGACAACGAACCGGCCCTGAAACGGATACAGGCCGACTTCAGGCATGCTCTACTGGCCGTGAAGCCGGACGCCAAGCTCCCGTTCTGAAAAGGCGTCTCAGATAAGACGTCCCAGAAGAGGCGTCTCAAGTGAATCGTCTCAGATGAGGCGTCTCAGCCAAGTCGCATTATCTGCGACGCTGTATCTCGGACGCGGTATTTGAGACGCT
>DATFWO010000320.1:0-10717 GCA_035259205.1 Burkholderiales bacterium
TGGCTGCTCACCAAGGATGCGCCCAAGTTTCCCTACCCTATCGACGGCGCCAAGGCGGCGCGTGGCGCCGTCGTCTACAGGGAGTACTGCGCGGAATGTCACGGCGCCGGGCCCCGCGATTTTTCGGGCGCGTACGTGGGCAAGGTGACCGACATCGACTATATCGGCACGGACCGGCGCCGGCTCGATTCCTATACCTACACCTTGGCGGTAAACCAGTCGACGCTTTATGCGGGCTACGACTGGCGTTTCACCCATTTTCGGAAGACCTTCGGCTACGCCAACATGCCGCTCGACGGGCTGTGGCTGCGCGCGCCCTACCTGCACAACGGTTCGGTGCCCAATCTCCGGGAACTGCTGGAACCGGTCTCGAACCGCAGCCGGGTCTTCTACCGTGGCTACGACGTCTACGATCCCGTAAACGTGGGTTTTGTGTCGAAGCTCGACGAAGCGACTGCGAAGAAGTATTTCAAGGTCGACACCCAGGTGCTGGGCAATGGCAACGCGGGCCACGAAGGCAAGCGCTACGGCACCCAGCTCGGCGCCGCCGACAAGGACGCCTTGCTGGAATTTCTCAAGACCTTCTGAAAGGGCCGCCATGGAGGCGACACAGGAATACGCGTGGCAACAAAGGAGCGTGCGCTGGCTTGTCGTGCTGCTGGTGCTGGGTGCGCTGGGTGCCTATTTCGGCTGGTACAAGTTTTTTCGCGAGGAGCCGCAGCCCGACTGGGTGACGGCGACGCCCGAGATGCGCTTCAAGTACGGCTCCATCGGCGCGGAGTACGACGCCGGTATACCGTACTGGATTTTCTACGTCATGCCGCGGGTTTTCGCCGACAAGCTGCCGCGGCCCGGGGGGCTCGCCTCTCTCGGTGTCGCGTGGGAGCAGGGGCAGGAGCTGCCCGTGGGCTTCACCAAGAAGGTCATCGGCTTCCCGCGCGTGGCCAATAACTGCGCCGTGTGCCACACGGTGAGTTATCGGCTCAGTGACAAGGAAAATCCGCGGTTCGAAACCGCGGGATCGGGTCACACCAACGTGGAAGCCTATTTCCGCTTTCTGGTGGACTGCGGCAAGGATCCGCGCTTCAACGCGGACGTGCTCATGCGCGAGATCGAGCTGGTGACAGATCTCTCCTGGATCGACCGGCTGATCTACCGCTTCCTACTGATCCCCATCACCAAGAAGCGCCTGACGGAGCGCGAGGCGCAGTTCAAGTGGATCTACCGCAGCGATTTTCCGGACTGGGGCCGCGGCCGCGACGACGCCATGAATCTCACCAAGTACTTCATGATCAACCTGCCCATGGACGACACGTTTGGGCCCACCGACATGCCGTCCATCTGGAACCTCAAGAAGTACGACAAGAAAAACACCACCTTGAACTGGGCCGGAGACAGCCACGACGCCTACTCGGTGGTGCTCGATTCCGCGCTCGGCCTGCTGGGTGCCCCGCCTCACGACAAGCAGGAGTTCCTGAAGCAGGTGGACTGGCTGCTCGCGTACTTGCGCGACAAGCCGCCGCCCCGGTTCCCGCTCGAGATCGACCAGAAAAGAGCCGCCGCCGGCAAGGTGCTGTTCGATCGCGAATGCGCGGGGTGCCATGCCGGCGAGAAGGCCGGCACGCGTCTTCCGTTGTCGGCGGTCAATACCGATGTCGGGCGGCTCGAATCCTGGAACAAGCAGGCTGCTATCGAAGCGAACAAGGTCGTCGCCCGCATGGGCATCGAGCGCAAGGGTCTGGTCGAGGAGAAGCTGGAGGGCTACAACGCGGTGTATCTCGACGGCATCTGGTTGCGCGCACCGTACCTGCACAACGGCTCGGTGCCGACGTTACGCGACTTGCTGGACCCAGCGGCGGAGCGGCCCCGGAAATTCTGGCGCGGCTACGACCGCTACGATCCCGTGAAGGTGGGCTTCGAGAGCACCAGCCCCGCGGCGCAGCGCGAGGGAACGCCGTACGACGTGACTTCGAAGTCCGGCGGCAACCAGGGCCACGAATACGGCACGCAACTGTCCGTTCCCGAAAAGGAAGCGCTGGTCGAGTACCTGAAGACGCTATAGGAGCTGCACCATGTGGCTCATTGCACTCTTGGTCGGGCTGGTTGTTGGCGCGATCGCTTATGCTCTCACCGGCTCCCTTGTGAGCGCAGGGCTGGGCGCGCTGGCCGGGGCCGCCCTAGTCATCGCTCAGCGGATGGAATCGCGCGTGCGGGCCATGGAAACGAGGGTACGCGCGCTGGGCGCGGACGTGAAGCAACCGGAGCGCGGCTCGGCGGCGCAACGCGAATCGCTGCCGCAGCAGACGGCGCCTGGGACCGGCATCTGCGCGCGGCTTCGTTCTGTCATCGACGCGTTCGCGCGGATGCCCGCAGCGTGGCGGCGTCTCTGGGTTTTCCTCACGGCCGGCAATACCCTGGTCCGGGCCGGCGTCGTCGTCCTGTTTTTCGGCGTGGCGCTGGTGATGCACTACTCCGGCGAGTACACGCGAATACCCGGTGGCGCGCGCCTGGCGGGTGCGGTAGCGGGCGCGCTCGTGCTGCTAGCCGTCGGCTGGCGCCTGCGCGCGAGGCGGCCCAGCTACGCGCAGGCGTTGCTGGGCGGGGGCATGGGCGTGCTCTATCTCGCGGTGTTCGGCGCGGCTCACTCGTTCCACGTGCTCCCCGCAGGGCTGGCCTTCGTGCTGCTCCTTGGCATCGTCGCGTTGGCAGTGCTGCTCGCCATCATGGAGGACGCCCAGTGGATCGCCATGCTTGGCATTGCCGGCGGCTTTCTCGCGCCGGCGCTGATTTCGAACGACGGCGGGAGCCAGCTGGTGCTGTTCAGTTACTACGTCGTGCTGAACCTCGGGATTTTCGCCGTCGCGCTGTACCGGTCGTGGCCCGCGCTGAATGCGCTCGGCCTGGTGTTCACGTTCGTGGTCGGGTCGGTGTGGGGAGCCCGCTTCTACCTGCCCGGGCGCTTTGGCGGCACCGAGCCGTTTCTGATCCTGTTCTTCCTGCTGTACGTGGCGATCGCGGTCGTCCATGCGTTGCGCCAGGCGCCGCGATTCGGCGATTACGTGGACAGCGTCATCGTGTTCGGCGCCCCCTTGCTGGCGTTCTGCTTGCAGCTCCAGCTGGTGCGGAACATCCCGCACGGCGCGGCGTGGAGCGCGCTGGCCGTCGCGACGCTCTACCTGATACTGGCCGCCGTGCTCCACCGCCGCAGTCGGGAAAGCTTGCGCATGCTGGTTGAAGCCTTTGTCGCGCTGGGCGTGATCTTCCTCACCGCCGCCATAGGGCTCGCGCTCGACGGACGCTCGACCGCAGGCGCGTGGGCGTTGGAGGGTGCCGTGCTCTTCTGGATCGGCGTGCGGCAGAAGAAACCCCTGGTGCGCACGTTCGGGTTGCTGCTGCAGCTCGGCGCGGGTATCGCGCTGCTCGGTGACGTGCACCGTGGCGTGAGCGAGCTGCCGGTCTTGAACGGCTTCTTCCTGGGCGGCGTGCTCACGGCGTTCGCGGGATTGGTGAGCAGCCGCACCGCCGAACGTCACGCCGACGGGAGCGGTGAATTCGCGCCGCAACTTGCCGTCGGCTTCTTCCTGTGGGGGCTCGCCTGGTGGTTGCTGGCCGGGCTGCACGAGATCGCGGTGCATGCGTCGCGCGCGAACGTGCTGAGCGCATCGCTCCTGTTTCTCACGGTCACCTGCGCGGTATTCAGCCTGTTCTGGAGCGCCGGCTGGAAAATGGCGCGGTTCCCGGCGGGCTCTCTGGTGTTTCTGATGGCAGTCGTCCTTGCCCTGCAGATCATCGAGCGCACGGAGGGCCACCCGCTGGCGGGTCTGGGCGCTATAGCGTGGCCGCTCGCCTTCCTCATTCATTTCCGCATACTGCGGCGTCACGAGGATGTGGACCCGCGAATGCTGCACTGGGCGCACACCGCCAGCATGTGGCTGCTTGCTGTCGCAGGCATTTGGGAAGTCGCGTGGCAGGCCGACCATCTGAGCGGGGGCCGCTACAGGGTCGTGGGCTGGGCCCTCGTGCCTATCGCGTTGCTGGCGCTCGTCGCAGCCGTCCGCAACTTCTGGCCGGTCGTTCGTCACGCCGCAGCGTATCTATGGTCCGGAGCCAAGCCGCTCGTCGCCTTTCTCGCGCTGTGGATGCTCTACGCCAACTTTCCCAGCGATGGCGAGCCTGCGACGCCACGCTATGTCCCATTGCTGAACGCTCTGGACATCGTGCACGTGCTTGCGTTTGGAGTTGCGGTCTACTGGTGGCGCGCAGTACGGGCTTCGGGTATCGACGGACCCCGTGAATTTCCGTCCACGTGGCCGGTCACCGCCTGGTGCGTGGCCATATTCTTCTGGGCGAACGCGGTTCTCTTCCGGACCCTGCATCACTACGCCGGCGTCCCATACCACTTCCGGGCGATGTTCGAGTCGAACCTCGTGCAGATGTCCGTTTCCATCTTCTGGGGCTTGCTCGCGATCGCCACGATGTTCGTCGGCGCCCGGCACGGCAGCCGCCAGATGTGGATCGTCGGGTCCGCACTCATGGCTGTCGTCGTGCTGAAGCTCCTCCTCATCGAGCTGCCGCGGGCGAGCGCCGTGGAGAGTGTCGCCGCCATCGTGGTCGTGGGCGCGCTGTTGCTCGTAGTCGGTTACATGGCGCCAGCCCCGCCGAGGGAGGTCGAAGCGGCGTGACCGCGAATGCGCTTGACTGGGCAGAGGGCGGATCCGGGGCTATGCTCGGGTGATGAACCTTCCCATGGGGCCGACGCCGCCCGGGCTGGCGTTCTTCGACCGACGCGGGCTGGCCGTCGGCGCAAATCGGCCCGCCGCCGACGCCGATAGCAGGGCGAAGAAAGAGCAGCGCCTGTTCTGCGCGCTCTGCCGGCATCCGGTCACCCACCAGGAGGAGCGCGTTCCTGTAAACGGGAGCCACGAGCACACCTGCACCAACCCCGGCGGCTACACGTTCGGGATCGGTTGTTTCCGCGAAGCGGGGGGCTGCACGGCCATCGGCGAGGCGACCGAAGCGCATACGTGGTTCAAAGGCTATGCCTGGCGCATCGCAATCTGCGCGAGCTGCGAACATCACCTCGGCTGGCGTTTCGAAGGCCCGGCCGACCATTTTCACGGACTCATCCTCGACCGCCTGACCTCGATCGCGGGGGCGATTTGAGCCGGAGTCCCGCCAATCGAGATCGGCACCTCTCGAGGAGTCGCGCGTGAACGCGCTCGTCATCGGGACGGGCGTGAACGAGCTCGTTTGCGCGCATTACCTCGCGCGCGCGGGGCATCAAGTACTGGTGCTCGAAGACCGCGCAGCGCACGGCGATGCAGGCAATGACAGCGGATGGATCCCGGAGCGCATCCTGCACGATCTGCGGTTGCAAGAGTCCGGCTTGAAGGTGGAGCGCCCGGATCCCTGGATCACGGCACCGCTGCCGGGAGGCGGTCGACTCGAGTTGTGGCGCGATATGGCGCGCTCGGTCGAGGCGATACGGCGGGTGAGCCCGCACGATGCCGCGAAGTGGCCGGAATTCTGCGAGCGCATGGCTCGCGTGGCGCGCCTGCTCGAAACCGTCTACACGGCACCACCGCCCGATCTTCTGACACGAAGCGCGGGCGGGCTCCGGGCGCTCGCAGGACTCGGGTTTCGAGCCCACCGCCTCGGGCGGCAGGGAATCGAGGACCTCTTGCGCCTGCTGCCGATATCGGCGGCGGATTTTCTCGACGACAACTTCGAAAGTGATGCGTTGAAGGGACTGCTCGGGGCGGCAGGGGTCATGCACCTGTGCCAGGGCCCGCGCTCCGGCGGCACGGCGTTCCGGCTGCTCCATCACCATGCCGGGAACCCGCCCGGGGTGTTCCGGCCGCCGGAATCGAATGTCCGGGACGTGCTGAGCAGGCTTCCTGGCGTCGAGATTCGCCGTGGCGTCGGCGTCGCCCGGATCGTCGTGCGCGCAGGCCGCGTGAGCGAAGTCGTGCTGGAGAGCGGGGAAGAGCGCCCCGCTGCGCTCGTCGTCTCTGGCGCCGATCCGCGGCGCACGCTCCTCGAGTTGATGGATCCCGGCTGGCTTGATCCCGAGCTCGTCCGGGCAGTACAACACATCCGCCGCCGGGGCGTCGCCGCGCGCGTCGATCTTGCGCTCGAGCACACCCCGGGTTTCGCGAGGTTGGCCGTGGCGCCGTCGCTCGACTATCTCGAGCGCGCCTACGACGATGCGAAGCATGGCCGCGTCTCGCGCGCGCCGTACCTCGAGGTAACGAACGGCGGCAAGACTGCGGAGGGCCGGCATCGCCTCGATGTGCACGTGCAGTATGCACCGTATGCGCTTGCTGACGGTCAATGGGACGATGACCGCCGTCGAGCCCTCGGCGAAATCGCGGTGAGGGAGATGTCCGAACAGGGAGTCGATGTCGGATCGGCGGTCATCACGCGCGTGCTTTCGCCGCGCGATATGGAGGCCGAGTACGGCTGTCCCGAGGGCCAGGTCGACCAGGCGGAGGCTACGCTGGACCAGTCGTTCTTCATGCGGCCAACGCCAGAGCTGGCGCACTATCGGACGCCCGTCGGCGGACTTTATCTGTGCGGCACGGGCATGCATCCCGGCGGCGGAGTCGCCGGTGCCGGCGGCCGCAACGCGGCGCGCGAGATCGCGCTCGATCTCAGGAACAAGTGACTCGCGTGGCGCGGGACTGGATGTTTCGATCGTTTCTGCTGGCGATCGCCCTCGTGATCGCTGCCTGCGGGGAAAAATCACCCAGGCTCCCGAAGCTGTCGGGCTCGGATGTGATCGTCGCATTCGGCGACAGCCTCACTTACGGCACCGGCGCCGGCGAAGACGAAAGCTACCCCGCGGCGCTCGGCAGGCTGATCGGGCGCAACATAGTCGCCGCGGGCGTTCCCGGCGAAGTGACCGCTCAGGGACTCGCGCGGCTGCCGGCGGTAATCGATGAATACAGGCCGCGCCTGGTGATCGTCTGTCTGGGCGGCAACGACATGTTGCGCAAGGTGGCCGATGCGCAGATCCGGCAGAATCTGCGCGCGATCATCCGGACGTTGAAAGAGCGCGGCGTCGGCGTCGTACTGGTGGGAGTGCCGCGACCGGCGCTCGTCACCAGTGCACCTGAGTTCTATGCCGACCTCGCGAAGGAATTCGGCATACCCTACGAGGGGAAGATTGTGACCAGCGTGCTCTATTCGGCTGAGCTCAAGTCCGACCCCATACATCCCAACGCCATGGGCTATCGGAAGATGGCCGAAGCCATCGCGGACCTGCTGCGCAAGGCGGGCGCCGTGTGAGCTGGCAGGAAACCGCAGATAAAACAGTAAGCGGTCAGCGGTAAGCGGGAATGACCGCGAGCAGATAAGCGGCGCGCAAGTGAGCGGGAATCTCAGAGACGACCCGCATCCGACCGTTTACTTGTAACAGTCGTAACCCGCTTCCGGATTTTCGGCCGACGGCCAATCGGCTCAAACCGGCCAGAAGCAGACATTCGCCGGTGGGCTTGCCGAGAATGTCTTAATGGAGTGAGAAGGATTGAATCCTTTCATTCGGGGGAGGATTTACTTCCCTTTGGTTCAATGTTTGATGGCACGGCAATGACGGAAAATGCGGAGTAAGCTTCAAGCAGTAAGGAGGGGGCATGGTTCCGGCGCTCTCGGAAGAGGGATGGGCGCTGCTCGGAGTCCAACGGCTCATTGCTTTCCTCGCCATTGCGGGTGGGGTGTCCGCCCTGTTCGCACTCACTGCGTGCGCGCCCATCATGTCGCTGGCAGGATCCCGGGTGAAGCTGCTTGCGGACGCCCTTAGCTACGTCGAGTCTGGAAAGACGCTCTCCGACCACGCCCTGTCGAATGTTACGGGAGCGGATTGCAGGACCTTCAATGTTGCATCGGGCAGACCCATATGTTCGACCTTAAACCACATAGCACCCATAGAAGAACGAGACCCTTCCAGGGGCGCCAATGCGCAAGCGCGATTCTCCACGAGCGCAGGTATCGCGATCGGCAGCGAGCAGGCCTCGATTCCTGATGCACTTCGAGCGGCGACTCTTCCCCCGGTTCCGACGGACGCGATTGAACGCTTCGACTGCGCGAGCGGCACACCGGATTGGCACGCAAGAATCGCCTTTGAAGCGCAAGACGGGCACGTGCTTGGCTTTGCCTATTACAGCAAATGGAAACCGCGCACCTGTTCAATCCACTTTACGCGCGATACCGCCGGCAGCAAATGGTATGCGGCCCCCGATGACGCGGACCATGTGGATACGCCCCAGGGTCGATTTGTCATCCGCACGAGCACCAACGCCTACGTGTTTGAGTTCCAGCACGTGCAGCGTGGGAAATTTTGCGGGATGCCGGGTGAAATCAATGGCACCATGACGATCAAGCGCGACCCCGCCAGTCCCCACTGTTCTGTGGTTGGCGTCATGGATACCAACGACCCCTACCTGGAAGCGTTGTATGGGGCAGCGCCAGTCAAAGAACCGGCCGCACATCGAGGCCTGTACTGACGCCAAGCCTTGGCGCCAGCACAACATCTCCTGCCGCGATTGGGACGGCAATACGGCAGTAACGGGTCAGGAGTTACGCATTCGCGGAATCAGAAAGCGGCCGTTCGCCGGCCCCGCTTTAGATCCTCGAAAGGCCGAAGCCGACGCAACCCCCAGACCCGCTAGTAGGGGTAACCCTCAAGCCTTGGCTTGTTGGGCTTGAAATCGTGCGGCTTGCCGAATTCATCGCCAATCGGCATCTTGACCTTCGGCAGACTTTCTTTGTCGAGTACCTGGTCCTCCGGGATCACCTTATTGAGGAAGAGCAGGTAGGCCGTCAGAGAATAGACCTCATCGGGCTTCAGAGTCCCCTCCAGCCCGAGCGGCATGCCGCGATTGATGAAATCCCAAACGATCGTCGCATGCGGCGCGCGTAGCGGCAGGATGCGCTCTTTTTTCCAGACGGGATCAGTCTCGGCTTTTTGCGATCGCAATATGGGCGCCAGTCCTCCTACGCCCGTTGCGCCGTGGCAGCCGATGCACGCCTTCTGCACGTAGAGCTGAGCGCCTTCCTTGGCGGTGCCGCGACCGGGCGGGAGTTCCTCTCCGGTAGGACTGATCGAGATATCCATGCGGCGGAGTTCTTCCGCGGTCGGTGTGCGTCCTACGCCGTAGGTGGGCGACTGCGCGAACGCGGAACTCCCCAGGACACTCCCCAGCAGCAGCGGAATCGTGGCAGCCCTGAGTAAGCTCATTGGAAACCTCATTGGAACCTCAGGCGAGCCCATTGGTCACGCTCCCGTCCCCGGCGATGTTCCAGGGCATGACGCTGTTGTCCAGCCCGGGCACCCGGTAGTCCCGCTCGAAGGGTACTTTCCACCAACCGGCGATCTCCTCTCGCAACGCCTGCCGCTGCCCGATCTCGTCGGTGCAGCGCGACAAGATCTGGGTCGCGGTTCCATCCCACTTCCATGGGTAGGCGAACCGGACGTGCGCCATGCGCTGCGGCGTGTTCTTGAACTCGGCGCGGTTCCACGTCTTCCCGCCATCGGTGGATACTTCCACGGTCTTGACGCGACCGCCGCCGGACCAGGCCAGGCCGCTGATCTCATAGAATCCGGGGCCCGGCAGCCGCTGCGTGCCGGACGGGTACGTGATGACCGACTTGGGCCCGATCTGTTCGCCGAGCGCAAGCTCCTTGTCTTCCGGACGCAGATGCCCGAATTCGTTGTAGTTCATGTAAAACTCTTTGGTGACCTTGACGCGCCGCAGAAACTTGGTGTGGTAGATGCCCTCCCAGCCGGGGGGAATGAGGCGCACTGGAAATCCTTGCTGCGGCCGCAGGGGCTCGCCATTCTGGCCATAGGCGACGAGGCAGTCGTCCATCCCTTTGGCGATGGGTATGCTCGAGGCGCCCTTCACTTCCTCGGCGCCTTCAGCGACGAACCATTTCGCGCTGCCTTTCAGTCCGCATTCCTTGAGCAGCGTCGACAGCAGCACGCCGGTCCATTCGGAGCAACTGGTCATCCCGTGCGTATCCTGCACGTTCTTTTGCTTACCGTTGTGGCGGTTACCCGCACACTCGATGAAATGCAGGCGAGTGACCGACGGGAAGCGCCTCAAGTCATCCATGCTGAGCGTCAGGGGCCGATCCACCTCGCCGTGTATCGTCAGCGTGTGCAGTTTGGGATCGATGTCCGGCAGGAAGGAGCCGCGGGTCGTCGCGATATAGTGCAACGACGATGGCGTGATCACGCCAACCGAATCCTGCAAAGGCGAGGCCACGTGGAACACCTTGCCAAAAACGTCGGGTGACGGCCTGCCGCCGATGGGGTGCTGTACGCGCACCGAGGTCACGTACTTGGAACGCTGGCCGTATTCGATCTGCTCCTTGCTGCCGTGGATCATCGGCGAGGCGTTCTCGCTGGTCGGGGTCGGCGCATGGCCGTCGTGCTGTGCCTGGGCCTTGCCCACCGCGCCCATCGTGATTCCACCGGCCGCCAACGCGGCGCTGGCCTTGAGGAGCTCCCTGCGGCTGTTTCGTTCCGAACCCATAGCATCCTCCTTCGAATGTGACCTGATTAGTCAATGACACAATGCGGAATCACGCCCTCACAGACGACAGTATATGCCAACTGAAATCGCCCGGCATTGGCGGGGAAATCGTGCGGGTTGAAAGTGCAGCGGGCTGCTATATCCCTACGCTAGGGCCGCCTTCACCCGCTCGGGCGTCA
>DATFWO010000321.1:0-30319 GCA_035259205.1 Burkholderiales bacterium
GTTCACCGACGGCCACTACTTCGACGGCTCATCGATCGCCGGATGGAAGGGTATCGAAGCGTCCGACATGGTGCTGCTGCCGGATCCGGATTCCGCGCGGATGGATCCCTTTACCGACGAGCCGACTCTGCTGCTCACCTGTGACGTGATCGAACCCTCCGACGGCAAGGGTTACGATCGCGATCCGCGCTCTATCGCGAAACGCGGAGAGGCCTACCTCAAGTCCACCGGTATCGCCGACACCGCGTACTTCGGCCCCGAGCCGGAGTTTTTCATCTTCGACTCGGTGACCTGGAAGGTCGAGATGGGCCAGGCGTTCTACAAGATCAAGTCGGAAGAGGCGCCATGGTCCTCGGGCGAAGAATTCGAAGGTGGCAACATGGGTCACCGCGCTCCGATCAAGGGCGGTTACTTCCCCGTGCCGCCCGTTGATTCGCTGCAGGACATCCGCTCGGCGATGGTGCTCGCGATGCAGGAGATGGGCGTCGAATGCGAAGTGCACCATCACGAAGTGGGCGCGATGGGGCAGAACGAGATCGGCACCAAGTTCAACAGCCTGGTGAAGCGCGCCGACTGGATGATGATCTACAAGTATGCGGTGCACAACGTCGCGCATTCATATGGCAAGACGGCGACTTTCATGCCGAAACCCGTAGTGGGCGACAACGGGTCGGGCATGCACGTGCATCAGTCGCTCGCCAAAGGCGGCCAGAATCTCTTCAGCGGCAACGGCTACGCCGGACTGTCCGAACTGGCGTTGCACTACATCGGCGGCATCCTCAAGCATGCCAAGGCGCTGAACGCCATCACCAATCCCGGCACCAACTCATACAAGCGCCTTGTGCCGGGATTTGAGGCGCCGATCAATCTCGCGTATTCCTCACGTAACCGGTCGGCTGCGGTGCGAGTGCCGCTGGTTGCCAATCCGAAGGCCCGCCGCATCGAAGTGCGCTTCCCGGATCCGACCACTAATCCGTACCTCGCGTTCACCGCCATGATGATGGCGGGACTGGACGGCATCCAGAACAAGATCAAGCCCGGCGATCCGGTCGACAAGAATCTGTATGACTTGCCACCGGAAATCGCCGCGCGCGTTCCCAAGGTATGCCATTCGCTCGAGCAGGCGCTGGAGGAGCTCAACAAAGACCGCGAATTCCTGACGCGCGGCGGTGTGTTTTCCAACGACATGCTGGACGCGTATGTCGCTCTCAAGGAAGAAGAGCTGACGAGCTTTCGCATGACGACCCACCCGCTCGAGTTCCAGCTGTATTACAGCCTCTAGGAGTGAGTAATCGCTATCAAGGGGCGGGTATATTCCCGCCCCTTTTTTTCGCATCATCTCGACGCATCATTTTGGTGCATTGATAATTTTTATTTGTTGACATAGACTTAGCGTCGATACTTGGCGACAGCGCGGTCAACCGTCAAGGGTGGCGCGCGTTATTGTTGGGCAGAGGAGGGACTGGCACAGGCTATGCGAAAACTCATTTTGGCGCTGCTCCTTGCGGCGTCTGCGCCCCCGGCGTGGGCGGATATCTACGAGTGCGTGGATGCGAACGGCAACAAGCGGTTCACCAACATCAAGGCCGAGGCTAAAGGCTGCAAGGTGCTCAACGTGTCCATACCCAACACGGTGCCGAGTCCTAAGGCGCAAGGCAAGAATACCGCCACACCCCCCACCTTTCCCAAGGTCGAACCCGAACTCCAGCGCCAGCGCGACTCCGACCGGCGCAAGATACTCGAACAGGAACTCGCCGGCGAAGAGAAACTGCTCGACCAGGCGAGGAAGGAGCTCGCCGAACAGGAAGCCGTCCGGCTGGGCAGCGAGCGCAACTATCAGCGGGTGCTCGAGAGACTTGAGCCCTATAAGAAGAAGGTCAAGCTCCACGAGGACAACGTGGCCAGCCTGAGGCGAGAGTTGGGCAACACGAAATAACGGCTCGACTTTCGGCCTTCGGGACCACCCGTTGGCCCGGTTCTTGCTCCGTTTGGCAAGGGACTTTGCGTCATGACTCCCCGAGCGCTCTCCGGTCTCGACCTGCTGGCGACTGCGGTGGTGCTGGTCGATGCGGAGCTCTCCGTGCATTACATGAATCCCGCCGCCGAGAACCTCTTTGAAGTGAGCAGCAACAACATGGCCGGACTAAGTCTGAACAGGCTCTTTCCGGACAACGGCGTCCTGAACACTGCGATTGGCTACGCGCGCGCCAACAACTCGAGCTATACCGAGCACGACGTCGAATTCAAGGCGAGCGGGCATTCCCGCCCGCATGTCTCGTGCACCGTCACCCCGCTCGATTTGCCGGACGGTGAGTTTGCGCACGGCATGCTGCTCCTCGAGTTCCGCCACACCGAGCAGCAGTTGAAGATTGCACGCGAGGAACGGATGCTGAACCTGTCCCAGGCCAATCGCGAGCTCATACGCAACCTGGCGCACGAAATCAAGAATCCGCTCGGCGGCATACGCGGAGCGGCGCAGTTGCTCGACCACGAGCTCGAGCGCCCCGCCCTGCACGAGTATACGCAGGTCATCATGAAGGAGGCCGACCGGCTCCAGTCGCTCATGGACCGGATGCTCACGCCGCATCGTCTGCCTCATTCGGCGCCGCTGAACGTGCATGAAGTGCTCGAGCACGTTCGCAGTCTCATCATCGCGGAATTTCCCCGGGGCATCGCGATCTCCCGCGACTACGACGTCAGCCTCCCTCTCGTGAAGGGTGACAAGGAACAGCTGATACAGGCGGTTCTCAACATCGCGCGCAACGCTGCGCAGGCGGTCATGGGAACTACAGCGAAAGCGGCCTCCCCGCGGGGCGCCATCGAACTGCGCACGCGTGTGGTGCGCCAGGTGACGCTCGCGCGCCGGCGCTACCGCATCGTCGTTGCAATCGAGATATCGGACACCGGTCCCGGCATACCTGAAGAGCTGCGCGAGCGCGTATTTCACCCGCTGGTATCGGGACGCGAAGGCGGTACCGGGCTGGGGCTTACGCTCGCGCAGACTTTTGTGAATCAGCACCACGGAGTCATTTCCTTCGAAAGCGCACCGGGCAACACCTGCTTCACGATACTGCTGCCCGTCGAAGATCAGGAATGAGGGCCGAGGGATGAGGGCGGGGGGGAAAGAACGGGAGAGCCACGTGAGATCTCCTACTTTTACTTGCAACCTGATTCCAGGCTGGAGGCAGCTATGGCGGCATTCGAAGTCGCCGGTTCGGCGTTTCACTCATCTCTCACTCCCTATTCCTCATCGCTCAAGATGAAGCCGGTCTGGATCATCGACGACGACCGCTCGATCCGCTGGGTGTTCGAGAAGGCGCTTACGCGAGAGAACATCGCGTTCAAGACTTTCGCATCCGCACAGGAGGCGCTCGCGGTGATCGATACGGAGACGCCGCAGGTGGTCGTCAGCGATATCCGCATGCCGGGGGATTCAGGTCTCGAGTTGCTGCAGAAAGCGAAAGAGCATCACGCTAATCTGCCGGTCATCATCATGACGGCCTATTCGGACCTGGAGAGCGCAGTGAGCGCCTTCCAAGGCGGCGCTTATGAGTACCTGCCCAAGCCGTTCGACGTGGACTATGCGGTCGAGCTGATCCGCCGTGCGATGGACGAGAGCATGCGCCAGGAGAGCGCAAGCCAGATGCCGGAGGAGGGGCCGGAGATACTCGGCCAGGCGCCGGCGATGCAGGAGGTATTCCGCGCCATCGGCCGGCTCGCCCAGTCGCAGGCCACGGTACTGATCACCGGTGAATCCGGCACCGGGAAGGAACTGGTGGCGCGTGCGCTGCACCGCCACAGTCCGCGTGCCGCGAAGTCGTTCATAGCCCTCAACACTGCGGCAATCCCGCGCGAATTGCTCGAGTCCGAGCTGTTTGGCCACGAACGCGGTGCCTTTACCGGGGCGCAAAGCATGCGGCGCGGGCGGTTCGAGCAGGCCGACGGCGGCACCCTGTTCCTGGACGAAATCGGTGACATGCCGCCGGAGTTACAGACGCGGCTGCTGCGCGTGCTTTCCGACGGCGACTTTTACCGTGTAGGCGGACACCAGCCGATCAAGGCAAGCGTTCGTGTCATCGCCGCCACCCACCAGAATCTGGAAGCGCGCGTAAGGCAGGGCTTGTTTCGGGAGGATCTGTTTCACCGGATCAATGTCATCCGCCTGCGGCTGCCCCTGTTGCGGGAGAGGCGCGAAGACATACCGTTGCTCGCGCGCCATTTTCTGGCGAAGAGCGCGCGCGAGCTTGGAGTCGAACCCAAGCGCCTATCGGACGCGACGCTGAGGTATCTGACGGCCCAGGAATTCCAGGGCAATGTGCGCCAGCTCGAAAATCTCTGTCACTGGCTCACGGTGATGGCGCCGGCGGCCACCATCGAAGTGAAGGACCTGCCGCCCGAGTTGCGGACCGAAACGACCGTCCCGACGCCGCAGCACTGGGCCGCCGCGCTGGAAAAGGAAGTCGAGTCGCTGCTGAGCCGCGGCGAGACTGGCGTGATGGACGAGCTCACCCGCCGCTTCGAGAAGGCGCTCATAGTCAAGGCGCTGACGCACACAGGCGGGCGACGCATCGAGGCCGCCCATCTGCTCGGTCTCGGGCGCAATACCCTTACGCGCAAGATCCAGGAGCTCGGCATCAGCGCCGACACCAAGAAGGCGGAGTAACCGCCGACCGCCGGATTACTGAGGGCTGCTTTCGGCTGCGGGCCTGATTTCCGCGCTCCGGGTGGCGGGCTGAGGCCCAATGATGCGCAGCTCGGAGATCGCCAGCGAGCGTTGCGTATAGGAAAACAAGGTATCTCCGCCGGCGAGCTTCTTGAAGGTCATCGTGATGCGGCGCCGCGTCTGGCTCGCCTCCTGCAGCTTGCTGTAGAGCTCTTCGAGGTCGCGCACCGGTATGCCATCGACCGCCTCCAGGAGATCCGATTTCTCGATCTCCTGCGATTCGCCGATCGAACCGGATTCGACGTGGTGGACCATGAGACCCTGGGCCCCGATTTCGACGGCGTCCCGTATGCTGATCGGCCCGAACAACACTCCCGACGCGTAGACGCCGCGCGTTTCGAGCACGCGGTGCATCGGCACTTTCGTGCCCGCGACGAGCGTTTCCCGGCCGGAGCGGATCACCTTCAGGGTCGAATCGCCGAGCCGGCCCCGCAACGCATGCAGCAGCTGGGTTTCGTTCTCGATCGTACCGTCGACGCCGACTACCTGCTTGATGAGATCGCCGGGCACGAGCTTCATCAGATGCTCGTCGCCGTAGCTGCGCGCGACCCTGAGCTCCTTGCGGCTGTCGATGTCTCGGAAATACACGAGGTGCAGGTCCGGAGGAGACGGATCTTCTCCCTTTTGCAGCAGCTCGAGGATGCGGCAGGCGTACTTGCTGGCGACTGCGAAGTTGGTATTCTGGGCGCCGCGTATGCCCGCGGTGTTGATGCCGACGATTCGGCCGTTCTCCAGGCTGATCAACGGGCCTCCCGAGTTCCCCTGGTTGATGGGTGCGTCGGTCTGCAACAGCTCGGTGCGGTATTTCGCCGTGACGCCGGACACGATGCCTCGCGTCCCGGTGAACTGCAGCCGCCATGGGTGTCCGAAGGCGCCGACGGGATGGCCGACCGGGGGTACCGACGCGCATTCGAGCCGCGGCTCCGCGATGCCCTTTGTCGCGTTGCGGTCGACTACGCGCACGATGGCCACGTCCAGAAACGGATCGACGTAGACCTTCGATGCTTCAGCGAAGTCCTGCCCGTAGAAGGCGACTTCAATGCGCGAGGGAGAGCGTCCCACCACGTGCGCGTTGGTCATGATCCAGCCGCGCTCGGCATCCACCACGAAGCCGGCTCCGAGACCGGAGCCCTTGCGATCGCCGTCGAACGGGACCGGCACGGTCGCCCGGATCTGCACGGTATACTTGAGCGCGGTCTTGAAGGCATCTTCGTTGGAGTGGGCGGGAGCGCCGAAGGCCAGGACGCCAGGCAGCGCTACGCTCATGAACAGGTGGTTGGCTCTCATTCCGCCCTCCCGCGAAAATGGAGTGTGAGGCCTCATTCTACAGAGCGCTCACGATCAATCAACCGTAATTTGGAGGACGTATGGCACACGCGACCTGGAACGGGGAAGTCATCGCGGAAAGCGATCGCTGCGAGATCGTGGAAGGCAATTACTATTTTCCGCCGGATGCGGTCAAGAGCGGGCTGCTCAAGCCGAGCGCGACGCATACGACCTGCGGCTGGAAAGGCGTCGCTTCCTACTACGACGTTGCGGTTGGCGGGCAGGTGAACAAGGACGCCGCCTGGTTCTATCCGGATCCAAAGCCCGCAGCGAAGAACATTGCTGGCTACGTCGCGTTCTGGAAGGGCGTGAAAGTGCAAGCGTGAATTGCGTCACGCTTGCAACGCAAACACAGCAGCAGCTGCGGGAGACATACGGATGGATCGAGGCATCTGGGCGATCTGGTACGAACTGCCCGCCGATAGCGCTCCGCGAGCGGACTATCTGGATTGGTTTCACAACGTGCACATTCCGGAAAAGCTGTCGCGGCCCGGCTATTTGTGGGCAGCCCACTACGAGTTGGGACATGGTGGCCGCAGGTTCCAGAAAGTGGTGGACGGATTGGTGCATGCCGATGCCGCAGGCTTGGGGCGCGGGCGCGAATTTCTCGCACTATTCGGCGGCGTGACGGCCCACACTTTCCTGAATCCGAGCCCAGGCCAGCTCAAGGAGCGGCAGGATACGTTAACGCGCCGCATGATCGGACTGCGACGGCAGTCCTACGCCTGTATCTTCGCCGAGGAGACCCGAGTGGACGGTCCCGACGTCGCACAGCGCGGGCCGGGGGCAACGCCGGGGCCGTTCGTCCAAATGGGCAATTTCAACGTGGCGAGCCACGCGACGGAGGACGACGTGGGGGCCTGGTACGCGCAGCACCGCCTGCCGTTCATGGCCTCGATGCCCGGCTGTATCGGTGCCCGCAAGCTCCTCGCGGCAGCCGGCTGGGGAAAGCACTCGATCCTGTACGAATACATTTCGCTGGAAGCGCGCGAAGCGCACTTCATTCCCCACGAAGAGCAGGCGCACGAGGCGTCATCCTGGACAGCGCGCATCCTGCCGCAGCTCGTACACGCCCCGTGCTCTCCGGCGGTCGGCCGGCGCATCTGGCCGGCGGTGTGAGGTAGAAGGAAATGAGGGGCGGCGATACTAGAACCCAAGGTTCTAAGCCGCTTGCCTCAGGCAGCCGTCGAAGTCAGCGCAAGATCCCAGGTGCTCAAATCTGCATCCACAGGCTGCCGACGACGCTCGTCGCCGCCGCGCACGCCCCGTCGCTCACGGCGGTCGAGCACTACTGTCGTGCGACCGGTGAATTCCTCAGACAGGAATTCGTACAGCGCCGGGTTGGATCGCGCCACGATATACAGGTGACCATTATGCGCGAGGTCCGTTTGGGAATGATCGTGCCAGGGACGCATGTTCATTCGGTTAAACAACTGCTGCGCAAGTGCAATCTGCTCCGCGCCGCGCGTCTCCTGGCCGGCTTCGGCAAAGAGGTGACCAAGGTCGAGACGGGCCTGCGCGGCGAGTGGATACATTCCGAGTTCCAGAGCGAGGTTGAGCGCCTTCTCATAGTTCTCCGGCTCCGGCTCGATGCCTGCCAGCAACCACTGCGCATAGGCCTCGTGACCGTGCTCACCGGCCTCTCTGGCGAGCTCCAGCGCTTCCTGAGCCGTGGTTCGAGCGAGTTCGCGCCGTCCAGCCGCGAACTGTCCCTGCGCGAGATTTCCGGTCCACGCCGACAGATAGGCCTTGACCCCGAGCTGCTTGCTCAGCGATACGCCGTCTTCCAGCAGCCGCAGGCCATGCTGCGTGTCGCCTAGCCGGACCAAAGCGAGGCCCAGCAAGGAAGAGGAGACCGGTTGCCAGACCGAAAGACCGCGATTGCGACAGATCGCGAAGCTGCGCTGCAACGGCAAAACGGCGCGCGCAACGTCACCGCGTCGCACGGCTACGAGACCGCGGAAAGTGAGTGCAATGAGCTGGTTGTAGACGTGGTTACTCGCCTCCGCCGCCGCCTGCGCGGCGCGCGCATGAGTCTCGGCGGCATCGAACTCGCCGCGCTCGGACAGGCTGAAGGCGAGCCAGGCACGGGATGAGACGTAAGAGGTCAAGTTGGTATCCCGGTCTGACGCCGCGACGTTGCGCTCGAGTTCCCGCTCGGCACGGACATATTCCCCGCGCACGTGGTAACTCTGGCCCATATATTGGCGCGCCAGGGCCTGGACCGTTTCGTCCTGGGCGGCTTCCGCGAGCGCCAGGCAGCGCGTGCCGTAATCCAAGGTAAGGGCAGTTTCGCCTTTTAGATAGTGGTAGTTGATGAGATACGTATACGCCCGTGCGAGGTGCCGTTCGTCACCGAGCTGCCGCGCCAGCGACTCGATCTGCTTGGAGGTGGCGAGAACCGCGTCGAGCCGACCAAGCTGGAGAAGCGCAGGGCGCACCGCGCTGCGCAGGTCGATCTCGGCTTCGGCGGTGGCGCGGGTAGCGGGCAGGTGGGAAAGGGCGCGTAGCGCCTCCTCGAAGCAGGTCACCGCCTCGGGGTTAGCGGCGCGCTCCAGCGCGCGCATGCCGAGTTGCCGGTTGTACGTTACGGCTTTTTCCCAGAGCTCGCCGCGCATGGTATGGAAGGCGAGAGCCTCAAGGTGCGCCGACAGCCGATCTTCGTAAAGGCGCTCGATAGCTACTGCCGCCCGCACGTGGAGCAGCCGTCGCTGTTCCTTGAGCAGGCTGAAGTAGGCGACTTCCCGGGTGAGAACATGCTGAAAACGGTACTCCAGGTCCGGGAACATGCTGGTCTGATGGATAAAGCCGGAGGTCTGCAGGGAATGGAGCGCCCGTCTGGCGACCCCATCGGGCACCTCTGCCACCGCTTCCAGGAGAGCCAATCGGACGTCGGTCCCGATCACCGACGCCTGCTGCAGCAGCAATTTCTCCTCGGCGGGGAGGCGGTCGATACGCGCAGCAATTACGCCCTGGACCGTTGGTGGCACGTGAAGAGTATCCAGCTTGCCGACCACGCGGCGGGCACCCCGTTCGCCCACGATCGCGTTCGTCTCCTCCAGGATGCGCACCAACTCCTCGATGAAGAACGGATTTCCATTGCTGCGCTGGATCAGCAGGTCGTGCAGAGGTGCGAGCGAGCGTTCCTCGCCGAGCAGCGCGTTGAGCAGCTCGCGCACGGCATTCGGCTGCAATGGCTCGAGTGATAGTTCCGTGAAGCCCTCGCGACCGACCCAGTCGTGCACGAACTCCGGCCGGTAATTCATCGCCAGCAACAGATGGCTATGCGGCAATCGCTCAATCAGCGCGTCAAGGAAGGCTCGGCTCTCCTGGTCGATCCACTGCAGATTCTCGAACACCAGCAGCAACGGCGCGCGGTCGCTCTGCGCCAGGAACATTCTCACCAGGGCATTCAGCGTGCGCTGCTTGCGTTCGCGGACATCCACCTGCCGGAAGCCATCGCTTTCGGGTAGGACATCCAGCAGCGACAGCATTGGCGCAATGTCGACCTCGAACACTTGATCGAGGGCGAGCATTTTTGCGCTCACCCGGGCGGCGATCTCCTCGCGCTGCTCGAGGTCTTCGAGCTCGAAGTATGACCGCAGCAGTTCGACCACCGGCGCCCAGGAGGTGGCATTTTCATAGGACAGGCCGCTGGAGTACAGGACCTGCCAGCGTTGCTCGGTGAAAAACTGATAGAGCAGGCGGGATTTGCCCACGCCCGCCTCGCCGACGAAGCTTACTGCCCGGCCTTGCCCGCGCTGGACTTCCTCGAGCAGGACTTTCATTCGCGCAAGCTCGGCCTCTCGCGCGACAAAGCGGGTCAAGCGATGTGCGGCAGTGGCTCGTGCCAGCGGGCGCATCGCGGTGGCGCCGATCAATTCGTAGACCTCGATCGGATGCTCGAGTCCCTTGACCGCTCGCGCGCCGAGCGGTTTAGCGGTGATTGACTTGGTCGCCAGACGCAACGTGCTCGCAGTGATCAGGGCGCACCCCGGATCAGCCATCTGCTCCATTCGTGCGGCCAGATGCGTCGTTTGCCCGACAGCCGAGTAGTCCATGTGCAGGTCGTTGCTGATCGAGCGCACGACGACCTCGCCCGAATTCAGCCCGATGCGCACGTGCACGGGCAACCCCCTGGTAGCGCGCAGCTCCGCCGCGTAGCGCCCGACCTCCTGCTGGATGCGCAGCGCGGCGAAGCAGGCGCGTACAGCATGGTCCTCGCACGCCAGCGGCGCGCCGAACAACGCCATGATGCCGTCCCCCATCACTTGATTGACGGTGCCTTCGTAACGGTGCACGGCAGTCATCATGCGCGCGAGGACCGCATCCAACAGTTGCTGCGCTTCCTCCGGATCGCGGTCAGCCAGCAGTTGCATGGAGCCCTTCACGTCCGCAAAGAGAACGGTTACGTGCTTGCGCTCGCCTTCGACGAGGTTACGCGAAGTGAGAATCCGTTCCGCGAGATGGCGGGGCGTGTAGTTTTGCGGCGGGCCGGCAGGCGCAACTGCGTCCAGTCGCGAGCCGCAAGCATTGCAGAACCGGGCGCCTGGCGGATTAGTCCCCTGACACTGTGGGCAATTCATGATGCAAGCATATACGACGTGGATTGACGATGGATCGGCCTTAGGGCCTACGGCGCGCTTTGTGGCTTACTCCTGCATTTGCGCGGACGGCAATGCGGGCACGCGCACCATCCAAGCGACCATCGTCGATTACGATCCGCAACGACAACGAATGCGGCACATCAGGTGCGCATTTGCGGCACGGCACTTGGAGAGCTCCCCTGCCTTTAATTGGCTTGGGGCTTTAACAAACCCCATCGCCATCTTGAAGCAAATTCTACGCCCAACCGTGAATATATTTAATTATCAGCTAAGTAGCTCGAAAGGGCGCGGCAACCGAAGTAAAGTTTTCTGACAGCGCGAATGCAGCCCAAACCAGGTTGCACGGCACAGCATACAGAAGTACTCAATTTATTCAGGGCATTAACGGCGTGGGCCGCGCCGGGAAGCTGTAAATATTTCGGACAGATGGGCTTCGTGACCTGCGTCACGCCGGGGGATGGACTAATACTTGCTGTCGCGTTCGCCTGCTTTCGCGGCTGGCTGGGGCTGGGGTGCCGTTGCCGGTCCTTCTTCAGGTGCCGCCGGCTTCTGCGCCGCCGGCTTGGACGCTGGCGGCTTGCCTCCGACGGCTGCGGCCGTCTTGGGATAGCCCGCGGCGTCGAGCGCGTTGTCCCATTCGCTCTCGAGAAAGCCGGTGAGACGAGTTGTTCCTACATAGAGCACCGGCACGCCATTGCTGCCGGTCAATTTCTCGAAGGCCTTGAGGTCGGCCTTGGGATCCTTCTCTGTATATGGCACGCCGCGCCGCGCGAGCAGCGCCCGCGCATGCGTACAGGGATCGCCGCAATCGTACGCCCACAACGTGACGGGGAAGTTCTTCACCGCTTGCTGGGCGCTGTACGACATGGTGGAAGTTTCTATCGTGTTACCGGTAATGCGGCGCTCCTCTACCTTCTTCGCGTCCTTTGGGGGAGGTGTATCCCGGTACTCCACATTGCCTTTCTCATCCACCCAACGGTAGAGCTGAGCGGCGACCAAAGTGCCGGTCACTGCTGACGCGATCACTGCCAACAACACAATTCGTTTCATGACCCGACCTCCGCAGGAGGTTTGTGCACCACAATGTAGCACCCATTGGAAGCGCTGCAAAGGCGTGACGTCACGTCGATTCGGCCATGCCGCCGCCTCTGAACCAAGCCACGCGATCAGTACACGACCAAGTCGGCGGCCTTGCGTCAGCCTCCGAACGGCCTGACGCACGATGGCGGGACCGTACTGTCGGCTGACTTGTGCGTCTCAACGGTCGCATCCCCGAGAACTGCATCGGGGCCCCTGCTCAACGTTTCGAGGCGCCCTTCTTGGGTCGCATCCCCGAAAACTACACCGGGGCCCCTGCTCCGCCGCTCATGCCGCCGCCTCTGAACCAACACCACGCGATCAGTACACGAGCAAGTCGGCGGCCTTGCGTCCTTCGCGGGTCGCATCCCCTAAAACTACACCGGGGCCCCTGCTCCGCCGCTCATGCCGCTATGCCTTAACAGGGCGTCGATCTTTGGCTCACGCCCACGGAAGGCCACGAACGATTCAAGCGCCGGACGGCTGCCACCCATGCCGAGGATTTCGTCCCAGAAGCGGGCGGCTGTGGTGCGATCGAGCACGCCGTTCTCCTCGAACAGGCTGTAAGCATCTGCGGATAGCACTTCGGCCCACTTGTAGCTGTAGTAGCCGGCGGCATAGCCGCCAGCGAACACGTGCGAGAAGTTGTGCGGAAACCGGTTGTACGCAGGGGGGAACACAACCGCTACGCGCTCCCGTACCTCGTCCAGGAGGTCGAGCACGGAACGCATTCCGGCCGGATCGTAGTCGTAATGCAGGTGCAGATCGAACAGAGCGAACTCGAGCTGCCGTACCATTTGCATGCCGCTCTGGAAATTCTTGGCAGAAAGCATCTTTTCGAACAACTCACGCGGCAGCGGCGCGCCGGTACTCGCGTGCGCCGTCATTGGCGCCAGTACTTCCCACTCCCAGCAGAAGTTCTCCATGAACTGCGAGGGGAGCTCGACTGCATCCCACTCCACGCCGTTGATCCCGGCGGTCCCCAGAACATCCACCCGCGTCAGCAGATGGTGCAGCCCGTGGCCGAATTCGTGGAACAGCGTAGTGACCTCATCGTGCGTGAAGAGTGCCGGCTTGTCGCCGATCGGAGCCGAAAAATTACAGTTGAGATAGGCGACCGGGGTCTGCAGCTGGCCGTCCTTGCGCCGCCGGGTAATAGCATCGTCCATCCAGGCGCCGCCCCGTTTGGACGGCCGTGCGTATAGATCGACGTAGAACTCGCCGACCAACTGGCCGTTGCGATCGCGGATCGAAAAAAAACGCACGTCGTTGTGCCACACCGGGGCTTGCGCCGGCTCGATTTTCAATCCGTAGAGCCTTTCCACCAGCCGAAACATGCCGGAAATCACTTTCGTCTCCGGAAAGTACTGCTTTACCTCCTGGTCGGAGAAGGCGTAGCGGGCGACGCGCAGCTTTTCCGAAGCATAGGGCAGATCCCACGCCTCGAGGCGGTCCATGCCGAGCTCGTCGCGAGCGAAGCCCGCCAGCTCCTTGAAATCGCGCTCGGCGTACGGCTTCGCCCGCGTGGCAAGCTGGTTGAGAAAGTCGAGCACCTGCCGCGGCGATTCGGCCATCTTGGGCTCGAGCGAATATTCTGCGTAACTCGCGAAGCCGAGCAGGCGCGCGAGTTCCTGGCGCAGCTTCACGATTTCGGTAATGAGCTGGGAATTGTCCCATTCCGGTTTGCCGAATTCGGACGCGCGCGTTACGAAGGCACGGTAGCTCCGCTCGCGCAGCGCGCGATTCTCGGCGTATTGCATGACCGGCAGGTAGGAAGGCGCATGCAATGTGAACTTCCACCCGGGCCTCCCCTCGGCTGCGGCGGCTTCACGTGCCGCCAGCAGGGCGTCCTGAGGTATTCCGGCAAGCTCCCCGGCGTCGGTTGCATAGTAAGCGTAGGCATTGGTTGCGTCGAGCAGGTTGTCGGAGAAGCGGGCCGAAAGCTGAGAGAGCTTCTCGCGTATCGCCATGTAGCGCGCTTTTTCTTCCGGCGGCAGTTCGGCGCCTCCGAGCCGGAAGTCACGCAGCTCGTTTTCCACCATCTTGCGCTGGGCGCCCGTCAGCCGTTCGAACTTTGCACTCGCCCTTAGTGCCTTGAACTTCTCGAACAGTCCCTGGTGCTGGGAAAGCTCGGTGTAATACTGCGTTACCTTCGGCAAGTTCGCGTTGTAGGCTTCCCGCAGCTCGGGACTGTTCATCACGGAATTGAGATGGCCGACCATCCCCCATGCGCGGTTCAGGCGCTCGTTGGCGTCTTCCTGCGGCTGCACGAAGTCGTGCCAGGTCGGCGCAACCGCCGGCGCCGCAACACGCTCGATCAGTGCGCGGTTTTCAGCCACAAGGCTGTCCACGGCCGGTGCGACGAAGTCCGGCTTGAAATCCGAGAAACGCGGCAGGCCGGCGAAATCGAGCAGGGGATTCATACCAGCGGTTTGAAGTTTCGGTTTGAGCAGTGACAACGATCCCGGCCTGCAGGTTCAGGACACAGTCATCTGGTTTCGTAGACCACCTGGCCGTCGACCAGGGTGTAGCGGACTTTACCTTTCAGTTCCACGCCGCGATATGGAGTGTTCTTGCCCTGACTCCTGAGCGTTTGCAACCCGACCTTCCAGTAGCGCTCCGGATCGAAGATGCAGATGTCGGCGGCGTGACCCGGGGTGAGATGACCTGCATCCACGTTCAGCACGCGCGCCGCCTCACAGGTGATCTTGCCCAATGCGAAAACCAGCTGCTGCCGCGTCTCTTCCGCCCATTTCAGCGTCAACGGCAGCAGCAATTCGAGTCCCGTGGCGCCCGGGTCGGCCTCCGCAAACGGCAGCTGCTTGACGTTCTCATCCACCGGAGTGTGGTCCGAGCAGATCGCATCCACCGTGCCGTCGGCGAGAGCGGCGCGCAGGCTGTCTCGGTCGCGCACGCTCCGCAACGGCGGAATGAGATGGTTGTTGGGGTCGAAGTAGCCAATATCCAGTTCGGATAGATGTGCGTGGTGGATGCCCACGTCCCCGGTTACCGGCAGCCCGAGGCTCCGCGCCTGGCGTACCATGTCGACCCCCTCGGCGCTGGAGAGCCGGGCGATGTGTACTCGCGCGCCGCTCTCCCGGGCGAGAATCAGGATGGTTGAGAGCGCGACGGTTTCGGCGCATACCGGAATCGCCGCAAGGCCCAAGCGGGTCGCCACCTGCCCGTCGTGCGCGACCCCGTCCCGCGCCAGCGCGGCATCCTGCGGACGCAACCAGACCGGAAAGCCGAACGTTGCCGCGTAGCGCAGGGCGTGGCACAGCACTTGATTGTCGGCGAGCGGGGCGTCGGCTTGGGAAAAGGCGATGCAGCCCGCATCCACGAGCTCCGCCATCTCGGTCAACCGCTCGCCTTTCAATCCCTCGGTCAGGGCGCCGACCGGGTAGACGCGCGCCCGATTGAGATTCCTCGCGCGGAATTTCAGCATTTCGACCAGCCCCGGCTCGTCGAGCGGCGGATCGGTGTCGGGAGGGCAGGCGAGGCTCGTCACGCCGCCCGCGACCGCGGCCTCCATCTCGGATTCGAGCGTCGCCAGGTACTCGAATCCGGGCTCGCGCAGCCGCGCCGCGAGGTCCACCAGCCCCGGAGCGACGATGAGTCCCTCCGCATCGATGACGCGATTGGCGGAGTAGCCCGCGGGCGCTTCGCCGACGGCGACGATCTTGCCGGCAGTGATGTATACGTCCTTCACGGCGTCGACACCGTTCTTCGGGTCGATCAGACGGCCGCCCTTGATGTGGATTTTCATCTACTGTTCGGCGCGCTTTCTGCCGCCAGCCATGATGCTCATCACCGCCATGCGGATCGCGATTCCGAAGGTGACCTGCGGCAGGATCACGGATTGCTTGCCGTCGGCGACGGTGGAATCGATCTCGACGCCGCGGTTCATCGGTCCCGGATGCAGCACGATTGCGTCCGGCTTCGCCGCGGCGAGCTTACTCACGGTCAAACCGTAGTTCTTGTAGAACTCCTGCGCGGACGGAAGCAGCGCGCCCTGCATGCGCTCGTTCTGCAGCCGCAACATCATCACGACGTCCGCGTCTTTCAATCCCTGCCGCATATCGTAGTGGACATGGACGCCGAGTTGGTCGACCTGCGAGGGCAGCAGTGTCTTCGGGGCGATGACCCGGATTTCGGGGCAACCGAGGGTGGTGAGAGCATGGATCTGAGAACGAGCTACGCGCGAATGCAGGATATCTCCAACGATCGCCACGGTCAGATTGGAAAAGTCCTTCTTGTAATGACGGATGGTGTACATGTCGAGCAAACCCTGGGTCGGATGCGCGTGCCGGCCGTCGCCGGCATTGATCACGTGGATCTCGGGGGCAACGTGGCGCGCGATGAAATGCGGGGCGCCGCTCTCGCTGTGGCGCACGACGAACATGTCGGCGTGCATCGCCGAGAGGTTGTCCACCGTATCGAGCAGACTTTCCCCCTTGGACTGCGAGGAAGTCCCGATGTTGAGGTTGATGACGTCGGCGGACAGGCGTTTGGCCGCTATCTCGAAGGTCGTGCGGGTACGGGTGGAAGGCTCGAAGAACAGATTGAATACCGCCTTTCCGCGCAGCAGCGGCAGTTTTTTTACCTTGACGCCGACGAAGGACTTCGCGGTGTCGAGGATCTCCCGCAGGATCGCCGCGGGCAATCCCTCGAGTGTGAGCAGATGCTGCAGCTCGCCGTTCTTGGTAAGTTGCGGATTGGAGGCGTTGAGCCACACGGTCAGGACTCCTGCTCGTGCAGCACGAACGCGAGCCGCCCCCTCGCGTCGCGCTTCAGCTCGATGCTCTCACCGGGAGCCAGTTCGATCGTACCGCCCGCAAATTGCGGCGCGATCGGCAGCTCCCGGCCGCCGCGATCGATCAAGGCGGCGAGCCTTACGCGCGCCGGCCGGCCGTAGTCGAAGATTTCGTTCAGCGCCGCCCGCAGGGTGCGTCCCGTGAACAGTACGTCGTCAACGAGTATGACATCGCGTCCCTCGATCTCGAACGGAATCTCGGAACGCTTTACGTCGCGGTGCAGACCGCGCTGGTCGTAATCGTCGCGATAGAAGGAAACGTCGAGGGTACCCAGCCCCACGGCGGGTTTGAATGTGGTGTGGAGCCGTTCAGCGACCCACACTCCGCCGGTGTGAATCCCGATCAAACCCGTTTCAGGCCCCACCGCGGGCCTCATGCTTTCCGTGAGCGCCTTGAGCAACTGCTCGGCGTCAGGTAACGGGTTGCCGGGCATGTTTCTGGATTCGATTGGCGCGCTAGGGTATCACAGAACCCGAAGGATGAGGGATGAAGGCGGAGGGATGAGGGAAGAGCACACCGCCCATGGCGGGGTGCTGTCACCCGTCACGCGTCACCCGTCACGCTTTCGAAGTAGGTCTGCAGGATGCGCTGGGCCGCCACGGCATCGAGGCCGGCCTTCAGCCGTGCCCCGTGCGCGCCTGACGCCCTCAACGCGCTTTCCGCTTCGCGCGACGTGAGCCGCTCGTCCACGAACTGTACGGGGACGCCGAACCGTCCCTGCAGGCGCTGTGCAAAGCGGCGTGCGAGCTGCGCTACCGGATGTGCCGAGCCGTCGGCGTGGGAAGGCAAGCCCACGACGAAGAGCGCCGGACGCCATTCGGCGACGAGCCGGCCGATCGTTGCAAAACGGGCCTTGTTGTCGGTATGGATGAGAGTCGTCAGCGGGTGGGCGAGGCGCGTCTCGAAATCACCGACCGCCACGCCGATGCGCCGGGTGCCGAAGTCGAACGCGAGCACCGTGCCGGTGCTCGGATGATGAGTGATGGGTATTGAGTGATGAGTGGGTTTTGGCGGTTTTGCCCTTAACTCATCACTCATCACTTATCACTCATCCCTAGCTCATGCGTGGCCCGCCTGTTCCGAGAGGCTGGCGAAGTCGATGCCGAGCAGGCTCATGGCGGCGGGAAGACGCTCCTCCGCGCGCAAATCAAAAATCACTTCGGGTTTCGCGTGCACGGTGAGCCAGGCGTTCTGCGCGAGCTCGTTTTCGAGCTGCCCCGGCGCCCAACCCGCATAGCCGAGCGTGACCAGCAACTGTCGCGGACCTTCGCCGCGCGCTACGGCCTGCAGGATGTCCTTGGACGTTGTCAGACCGACGTCGGGGCTCACGGCGAGAGTGGATTGCCACTGCCCGAGCGGCTTATGGAGGACGAAGCCGCGGTCAATCTGGACCGGCCCGCCGAAATGCACGGGTATGGACGTGAAGTGCTCGGCATGGAATGGGATGCTTACCTGCTCCAGCAGCGTCTGGAGATTCATCTCGATGGGACGGTTGACGACGACGCCGAGGGCGCCCTTGTCGTTGTGCTCGCAAATGAACGTGAGCGTCTTGGCAAAGTGCGGATCGGCCATGTTGGGCATGGCAATCAGGAAATGATGGGTGAGGTTCATGCTCTTCATGGCTTCGCCGATTGCCATCTTACGTTATTTGGGGGAAGCGCGGCGTCCTGCAACACACTGCACGTTCAGCGCTTCGTTGTGCATCACTGCGTTCGCTGCCGGTGCGCGCCGCGGTTTGCCGATCGAGCGTTTCGACAGCGTTTTGCCGCGGAAGCTCCCACGGTATGGCAAGCAGTACGCGGCGAGCGGCAGGTGGACAACGAGCAGGTGCCGGCGCCGGGTTTATTGCAGTTATTTGAACTGGTTACGGCTTACTGCTTCCGCTATTTGCGCCAGAACGCCGGCGTGAGCACAACCAGCACCGTGAGCAACTCCAGGCGTCCGAGCAACATCGTGATCGTGCACACCCAGGTTTGAAAGTCGCTCAGCCCCGCGAACGTCGTCCCCGGACCGACCTCCTGCAGACCGGGACCGATGTTGTTGAGAGAGGCACAAGCGGCGGAGAAAGCCGTGAGCGCATCCAGCCCGGAAGCCGCAAGCAGCAGGGTCACTCCGACCAGGGTGGCAAGCCAGGCCGTAAAAAACGCAAGGACCGCCAGCACGACTTGGTTGGGTACGACCTGACCCCCGATCTTGAGCGGCGTTACGGCTGCCGGATGCGACAGCTTGCTGAACTCGCGCAGCATCTGCCGCGCCAGGACCATGGCGCGGATCATCTTGATTCCGCCGCCCGCCGAGCCGGAGCAGGCGGCGAACGTGCCCAGAAAGATCAGCCACAGCGGCGCAAACACCGGCCACTGCGCGTAGTCGGCCGTGGTGTATCCCGTGTTGGTCGCAACCGAAATCGTATTGAACGCGGCGTAGCGCAGCGTGGTCAGGAAATCCGGGTACGCGCCGTGAGACCACAGAAAGGCGGTAACCCCCGCCACGCTCACGGCGAGCACCGCGAGGAAGTACGGCAACTCGGAATCGACGCGGTAGCGGGCGATGCTTCGCGCTTTCCACGCCTGGAAATGGGTGGCGAAATTGATGCCCGCCATGGTCATAAACACGATCGACACGAGTTCGATTGCGATCGAGTCGAAAAATGCGAGGCTGGAGTCGTGCGAGGAGAAGCCGCCGAGCGACAGAGTCGAGAAACTGTGGATGAGGGCATCGATCCAGGACATGCCTGCGATACGGTAGGAGAGCAAGCAGGCCAGGGTCAGCGCAAAATAGATCATCCACAGGCCTTTTGCGGTCTGCGTCATCCGCGGCGTAAGCTGCTCTTCCTTCATGGGCCCGGGAATTTCCGCCTTCGAGATCTGGCGCCCGCCCACACCGATCATCGGGAGCACTGCGACGACGAGCACGATGACCCCCATGCCACCCAGCCACTGCAGTTCCGCGCGCCAGACGTTGAGGGAGGGCGCTATTCGATCGAGCCCTTCGAGCAACGTGGCGCCGGTAGCGGTCAACGCGGACATGGACTCGAAGTAGGCATCGGTAAACGACAGGCCGAGGCCCAGCAGCAGCGGGATGCAGGCGAAGAGAGCGCCGCCTATCCAGACGCCGCTGATGAGCAGGATACCCTCGCGCAGCTGCAGCTCGCGCCGGAATCGGCGGGTGGGCAGCCAGACCGCTCCACCGATGATGAAATTCACAGCCATCGAGCGCAAGAACACTCCGGTCGTGCCGTCCGCGAGCACGACGGACGTGAATATCGGCACCACATGAGAGAGGCTCATCGCCATGGCGATGATGCCGAGCACGGGACAGACTGCGAGCAACCAGGCCATAGCTGGTTGCGGGCTCAGCCCGTCCGCATGCGGCTTGATGAGATGCCGCCTGCGGATTTCAACCAAGAGCCCGAAAAGTCAGCGTTCATTGCTGGCGGCCAGGCTGTGATTGAGGTTGGCACAAGGCGCATACGCTGCCTGATTCTCCCTGCGCAGACTTTCCGGCCGACAGGTTTCGTACGGCACTGCCCGGACGAATCCAGAACCTGTTTCATAACTAGGCACGTGTGCGACGGAGGCGATGTGGGATGCAGTTCGAGGAGGAGAGTCCGAAGCAATATGTCGATATTGCGAGGGCTCCCGACAAAGAAATGCGCGCAGATTGCCCCGTCCCTCCGGGTTGCGGCCAGGACGGTCGGCTGCTGCGTTACCCTCCTCGACCATATCGACATATGGCCTTCGTCGGGCGCCTTGCATCCGGTCCGTCCTGGCCACAACGCATCACGCGCCTAGTTATGAAACAGGTTCTACACGAATCCGATGTCCACCTGGAACAGTTTCTCGACCTCGGGCACCATGCGTTTGTTCACGACGAACACGATCACATGATCCTCGGGCTCGATGATCGTATCGTGGTGCGCGATGATTACCTCGTAATCATAACCATTGCCCTGCGATGCCTCAGGCAGACCCGGGCGCTCGTGACGGCGCACGATCGCCGCGATCGTCGCGCTCTTCGGCAGCTGGATTTCCTCGATCCGCCGGCCGACGACCTTGGATGCGTGCGGATCGCCGTGGGCGATCAGCTCCAGGGCTTCCGCCGCGCCGCGGCGCAGCGAGTGCACGACCGCGCAATCGCCGCGGCGCACGTGCGCGAGCAGCGTGCCGATGGTCTGCTGGGCTGGGGAGATCGCGATATCGATCTGCCCGCTCTGGACGAGATTGACATAGGAGCTGCGGTTGATCAGCGCGACGACCTTGTGCGCGCCCAGGCGCTTGGCGAGGAGCGAGGACATGATATTGGTCTCGTCGTCGTTGGTGACGGCGCAGTAGACATCCATCTCGCCCACGTTCTCGGCCTTCAGCAGCTCCTCGTCGGTGACGTCCCCGGAGAGCACCAGAGTATGGTCGAGCTCCGCCGCGAGCCGCTCGGCACCCATTTTGTTGAACTCGATGATCTTCACGCTGTAGCGTTTTTCGATCGCACGGGCAAGCCGCCGTCCGATGTTTCCGCCGCCCCCGACCATCACCCGCTTCACCGGCTTGTCCATGCGCCGCAGCTCTCGCAACACGCCGCGGATATTCTCGGTCGCCGCGATGAAAAAAACCTCGTCGCCGGCCTCGATCACGGTCTTGCCTTCGGGCAGTACCGGGCTGTCCTGGCGGTAGATCGCCGCTACCCGCGTCTCGGCGTTGGGCAGGTGGCGGCGCAAGTTCTCCAGCGCCTGTCCCACGAGGGGGCCGCCGTGAAACGCGCGCACGGCGACGAGGCTCACCTTGCCGTCGGCGAACTCGAGCACCTGCAGCGATTCGGGGAATTCCAGGAGCTTCGCAATGTAGTCGCAGATCACCTGCTCGGGACAGATCGAATGATCCACCGCGAAATTTTCCGGCGAGAAAATCTCGGGGTGAGACAGATAGTCGGCGGAGCGGATGCGCGCGATCTTGGTCGGGATGTTGAACATCGTGGCGGCGAGCTTGCACGCGACCATGTTGGTCTCGTCGCTCTGCGTCACCGCCAGCAGCATGTCGGCGTCACGGGCGCCGGCCTGCTCGAGCACCTGAGGATGGGCTGCGTTGCCGGTGACGGTGCGCAGGTCGAGACGGTCCTGCAGTCGCTTCAGCCGTGCCGCATCGATATCCACGACCGTGATATCGTTGGCTTCGGATACGAGGTTCTCGGCGACCGAGGAACCGACTTGTCCGGCACCGAGAATGACGATGCGCATGCCGCGGAGGATGGGGAAAACGCGAATTCTATGCCTCTTTACGGCCGGTAACCAAGCCTTGCGGGCGCGATCAGGATCGGTCGAACTATTCCGATGGATTATGGGATGGGGCCGTAGTAACGTTTGCCGCAGCTGGCGTTGGTGCGCGGTTTTGGCAGTCATACGATCCCGTTGACGCGCATCTATTTCCCGGGTCCATTGGCGGCGGCGGGCGAAGTAATAGTGCCGCCGGCGCAGTCGCATCACCTCATTAACGTGCTGCGTCTGAAGGCGGGCGCTCGCGTAACTCTATTCAATGGCGACCGCGCGGAGTACGCCGCGGTGATCTCGCGTGTCGCCAAGAGCTCGGTGTTCTTGAAAATCGAGGCCGCGTGCGCGGTAGAGCGTGAATCGCCGCTGGACCTCACTCTCGTCCAGGGCATTTCGCGTGGCGTACGCATGGACTATACCGTGCAGAAGTCGGTCGAACTCGGCGTGGCGCGGATACAACCGGTGTTGACCCGTCGCGGAGTGGTGCGCCTCGACGCGGGAAGCGCGCTGCAGAAAAGGAGCCATTGGCAGGCGGTCGCGATCGCAGCGTGCGAGCAGAGCGGACGCAACCGCGTACCCGAGGTCGCGCCGGTGTGCACTTTCGCCGCATGGCTCGAGCACTGGCGTACGCACCACGGCGACGCACTGGGTCTGCTGCTCGATGCCGAAGCGCCGCGCCGCCTGACGCAGTTGCCCAGGCCTGGGCACGGTGTGCTCCTGCTCGCAGGGCCGGAGGGGGGCCTGACCCCGGACGAACAGCGTGCGGGCGAGCGGCACGGCCTCGTGTCGGTGAGACTCGGCCCGCGCGTATTGCGCACGGAAACCGCAGGACTCGCCGCGCTCGCGGCGATGCAGGCGCTGTGGGGGGACTTCTAAGAACGCTGATGAGCGATGATCAGTGATGAGTGGGACGATGTCCGTTCAGACCGGCCTCCACCTCGACTCATCGCTTATTACCATCACCCGTCACGCTTCTTGAGATAGGCGGCGATCTCGCGCTCGAGATCCCCGAGCTCCTCGCACGGGAGCAGGCAGATGCCGCGCAGCGCTTCCAGATGCCTTCGCGCGCCGGCGAGGTCGCCAACCACCAGGTAGGCCTCGCCGATATACTCGTGCGCGCCGCGGTGGCGCGGGTTCAGCTCCAGCGCGCGCCGATAATACTTGAACGCGAGATCGAGCTTCCCGGCCTTGCGGTGGGTATAGCCGAGGTAACTCTGAATGTCGGCGTTGTCGGGCGCGCGCAGCGCCGCGGACGAGAAGTGCTTGATCGCAGCGTTCCAGTCGTTCGCTTCGATCGCCTTTCTGCCCGCCGCGTAGTCCGGATCCGCCGAAGTATAGGGATCTTCCTCCGTGTCCACCGCGTAGCACGGTGTCACTAGCGTCGCCACTACGACGGCGCCGATCGAAGCGATGGCTTTGCGCCAGGTCGAGGACACCCCACAGGATCGGCCCCGATCTGCCGTGCGTACGGGATGCGCGGAATCCGGGCTCATCGCTGTGCGAGGTAAGCTTTGGCGCGCGCCAGCTCGGGTCGCGTGGTGTCGGCGTTCGCCGACAGCGCTACGAGCTTCGCATAGTAATCAGCGGCTTTTCCGCGGTCGCCGGCAGCCTCAGCCGCGCGCGCCGCGCCCCAGAGCCCGCGGTAGCGATTGGGTGTTTCCCTGAGCGAAGCTTCATACTCGCGCAAAGCGGCAGGGGCCTGACCCATCTCGAGCAGAAGATCGGCCAGGAGCTCGCGCATCGGATAGAGGCGGTTTTCCATTGCCACGTGCTTGACGCTGGCATCCTCGCCGTCGGCGGCAGCCCGCATCAACTTCAGAGCCTGATCGTGCGCGCCCTCGGCGAAGGCCGCCCAGGCCGAAACGGCGAGCATCTGTTCCTCGGTGCGGTCTGCCCAGTACGACTGGCCGGCCTTCTCCAGCTGGGTGCGCAACGCCTGCATGGCATCGATTTCACGTTTCGCACCGGCGGGATTGCCGGTGTGCGCCAAACCCAGGCCCCGGGCAAAATAGATCATGGACTCGGCTTGCGGAATGGGATTGGCGATCGCCGCCATCAGAGTGGCGGCGCCAGCCCAGTCGGCGCGCTCGAGTACGTGGCGCGCGGGCATGGCGGCGAGCGCCGTTTGCTGTCCCAGCTGACCCGGACGCGCGCCGCTGCGCGCTCTCGCGACCGCCTGCTCGATGACCGTCTTGGCCCGCGCGTCCTGCCCAAGCTGCAGGTGCGCGTACACGGCGAAGTCATAGGCGTGGTAGTAGTCGGGCTGGATCTCCAGCGCCGAGCGGTTCGATGCGATCGAATCCTCCCAGAACCCGATCATCGAGTAGATATGCGAAGGCATGTGCCGGGCGTGCGGGGCGGCGGGCGCCAGTCCGGCGTAGCGGCGTGCGGCGGCGAGGCCCTTGTCCGCGAGCGGCGGATAGTCGTAGGCATGGATGAGGAAATGCGATACCCCCGGATGCTTCGGGTCCTGCTGGGCGAGCTTCTCCAGGATCGCCGCCGACTTCAGCTGATTGGCGTAGGTCCGGTCCGAACTCGACGCTGCAGCCTGCAGCGTCAGGGCGTAAAACACCTGCGCCTCGGAATCGTCGGAATAGCGCTGCGCCACCTGCTCCATCGCCTTGCTGTAGGCGAGCAAACGGGCATCGACGGCTGTCTTGTCGTGGTCGCGGTAATAGGCAGTGAGCGCCTCGATCCAGTCGCGCTCACGCTGCGTCTTCGCACCGATCGCGCGTGCCTTCTCCAGCGCCTCCCAGGCTTCCTGCGCCGCTTTCGGCGCGGGCGGCGCCGACAGGGAATTGCCGAGGAGATCGACCGCGATCCCCCAGTAGGCCATGGCGCACGCCGGGTCGTCCTGCAGCACCGACTCGAAGGTCTTGCGCGCCTGGCCGAACCAGTACGAGTGCAGCATAGCGACTCCGCGCTCGAACAAGATCTGCACTTTCGGATCGCACGACGTCGGGAACTTCACCCTCCCTACATCATCCGCGGCGATCGCTCCGTCGACGTCGCGCAATTGCGCGATGGCCGGCAGCGGAAGCATGAACAGGGACACGACGAGAACCAGCCTGCGAGCGCTCACGATACCCCCTATCGTCGGTAGTGGAGATCAGTCCGTCCGCACAGTTTGTGGCCGGATAATTCTGAAACCGGCGTCTCCCGAACCAGTGTGAACGGGCAGTCCAGGGGTGTCAATGCAAGAACCTATTTCATAACTAGGCGCGTGATGCGTTGTGGCCAAGACGGACCGGATGCAAGGCGCCCGAGGCAGGCCATATGTCGATATGGTCAAGGAGGGCAACGCAGCAGCCGACCGTCCTGGCCGCAACCCCGGAGGGGACGGGGCGCTCTGGGCGCATCTCTTTGTCGGGAGCCCTCGCAATATCGACATATCGCTTCGGGCTCTCCTCCTCGACCTGCGTCCCACATCGCCCCCGTCGCACACGTGTTTAGTTATGAAATAGGTTCTAGGCTCGGGCGGGCGGGTATCCTCCCGGGCGGCGCCTTTTCTTCGAGCCGGTTCTCGCATAACATGCGACCGGAATCGCACTCGGATGCTGCGGGCTGTCCGCCGCATCGTGCGCGGCACGATTCAGGGAGCGGGTTCATTTCACACGCATCGGACAAGGGCGGCGCGCCGGCCGTGGAGGCGGCTGAGCCGGTAGCCTTGCTGCCGCGCCGCCACCGTCTTTCCAGCCAGGACCGCTTTATCGACTGGTTCCAGTCGGTCGCGCCCTACATCCACGCTTTCCGCGAGCGGATTTTCGTGATCGCGTTCGGCGGCGAAACGATGAGCGAGGGCCGCTTCGTCGATCTGGCGCAGGATCTGAATCTGCTTGCCGCGCTCGGCGTAAAGCTGGTGCTCGTGCACGGAGCGCGGCCGCAGATCGAGGAAAAGTTGAAGGATCGGCGGCGGCGCAGCCGCTTTCACAAGGGGTTGCGCGTGACCGACGACGTCGCTCTCGCGTGCGTCAAGGAAGCGAGCGGCCGCCTGCGCGTGGAAATCGAAGCGCTGCTCTCCATGGGCTTGCCTAACTCGCCGATGGCCGGGGCGGATATCCGGGTCGCGAGCGGGAACTTCATTACGGCCAAGCCGATCGGCGTGCTGGACGGCGTGGATTTCATGCACAGCGGCGAAGTGCGCAAGGTCGACGCGCAGGCGATCCAGAAGCGGCTCAACGACAATGAGCTCGTATTGCTGTCGCCCGTCGGTTATTCGCCGACGGGCGAAGTCTTCAATCTCGCTCTCGAGGACGTTGCCGCGGCCGCCGCTATCGCGCTGAAGGCGGAGAAGCTCATCATCCTCATGGATGCGATGGGCGTCACCGGCCGGCGCGGCGAGTTGTTGCGCGAGTTGACCGTCAAGCAGGCCGAGACGCTACTCGGGCGGGCGGAGCCACGCGAAGATGAAGCACAGCTCTATCTGCCGCAGGCGGTGCGGGCCTGCCAGCAGGGCGTGCGGCGCGTCCATCTCATCTCGGGGCGCGTCGACGATGGCCTGCTCCTCGAGCTCTTCACCCGCAAGGGCGTGGGAACCATGCTCACGCCGGATCCCATAGAGACCCTGCGTCCGGCGCGGCTGGAGGATATCGGCGGCGTGCTCAGGCTGATCGAGCCCCTCGAAGCCGACGGCACGCTCGTCAAGCGCAACCGCGACCTGCTCGAGCGCGAGATCGGCCGTTTTGTCGTGCTCGAACATGACCGCATGATCATCGGTTGCGCCGCGCTCTATCCCTTCCCCGAGGAGCGCACCGGCGAACTCGCCTGCCTCACCGTGCATCCGGATTTTCGCGGCGCGGGCGCAGGAGAGCGCCTGCTCACGGAGATCGAGACCCGCGCTCGCAAGCATAAATTGAAGCGGCTTTTCGTGCTTACGACGCGCACCGAGCAGTGGTTCGTCGAGCGCGGTTTCGTCGAAAGTGGCATAGCCGACCTGCCTCGGAAAAAGCGGGCGCTATATAACTACCAGCGCCGCTCGGTCGTGCTCGTCAAGCGCATTTAGAGGCCCGCATGTTGAGCCCGCGCTTCCTCATGCCAACGGGTCGGGGCAGATGATGAAGCAGGGGCTGCTTTCACTGTCGCTGCGGACACGGCTCCTGCTCGCGAGCGCGTTGGTGCAGGTGGTGATGCTCGCGCTGTTGATCGTCAGCGGAATCCGCGTAATGGACGCGCAGCTCGTGGAGCGCTCGCGGCTGCATCTCGAGGAGCAGCAGCAGCTGCTGCGTACGGCGGTCGAGGGCCTGTTGCGCCGGGGCGATCATGCAGCCATCGCGACGCTGTTCGAGCGCGTGCGGCGCGACGAAGACATCGCCTACCTGATCCTGTTCGATTCCAGCGGCAAAGCCCTCGTCGCCAGCGGCTGGAATCCGCAGCAAGCGCTGCCCGGCCCCGACCGCTCGCTCTCCGATCCCGGAGTCATAGCCAAGAAGCGGCTCGATGTCGAGATCCCGATCGGGCAGGGAGCTGCCAGCGCGCGCCTGCGCTTCGGTCTGTCCACGTCGTTCATCGAGCGCGCGCGGCAGGAGATGATCAGGGACAATCTGGTGATCGGGGTAACGGCGCTGATCCTGCTGCTTGCGTCCATGATCGCGCTGTCCTACTGGCTGACGCGCAATCTCACCCGGCTCACCGCGGCGAGTGAGAGCCTTGCGGCTGGCGATCTCAACGTGCGGCTGAAGGTCGAAGGCGAAGACGAGGTCGGCAAGCTCACGCACGCTTTCAACGCGATGGCGGACGCGCTGCAAGGTCGTATCCGCGCCCTCGCCGAAAGCGAAGCAAAGTTCACGGCGATCGCAGACTACAGCTACGACTGCGAGTGCTGGGTCGACCCCGAGGGAAAACTGATCTGGATCAATCCGCGCGTGTTCGACATGTTCGGCTACACGCCGGCGGAATCCCTCGACATGGACAATTTTCCAGCGCCCTTCATCAGCGACGGCGACGTCCTGCGCACCGTGCGCCAGGTACGTCGCGCACTGCGCGGGGACAGCGGGCAGGACTACGAATTCCGCGGCCGGCGCAAGGACGGCTCCGAGTTCTGGGCGGCCGCCGACTGGCGCCCGATCTACGACAATCGGGGAGGCTACCTCGGCATCCGCATCAGCATACGCAATATCACGCAGCGCAAGGAGGCCGAGCAGCGACTCGAAGCAACCGTCGAAGAACTGCGCGAAGCGCAAACGGTGCAGCAGGAATACCTGCTGCGTGCCCAGGAGGAGCACGCGCGGCTGACCGCGCTGCTGGGGGCAATGAATATAGGAATACTGTTCGTTTCCCACGACAACCGGGTGGTATACAGCAACCCGGCGTTTACCCGGATCTGGATGATTGCCCCCGGCACGCGGTTGATCGGCTGCACGCCCCAGGAGGCGCTCGCCAGCTCGGCGTGCGTCCTCGCGCGTCCCGAAGAGCAGGGGCGGCATCTGCTGCGAGCGCCGCTGCCGGATGAGATTCTGGGCACCTTGGAAATTCAGACCGCCGACGGGCGGCTCATCACTCAGCAGATGCACGCCGTGGAGGACGTCTATGGCCGTCCGGTCGGTTGGCTGTGGCTGTTCGAGGACGTGACGCGTCAGCGCCAGACCGCTGATCAGCTGATCTATCTCGCCGAGCGGGACGCTCTGACGGGCCTCTACAACCGCCACCGCTTCAACGAGGAGCTTGCGCGCATGGTCGTCGATGCGCAGCGGAACGATTCGCGGGTGGCGCTGCTGTTCTTTGATCTCGACGACTTCAAGTTCATCAATGACACTTTCGGCCACCGCGCCGGAGATGCAATGCTGATCCGGGTGGCGGGCGAGGTGGCGGGGCAGGTCCGGCGCAACGAGATTTTCGCCCGGCTGGGCGGCGATGAGTTTGCCATCCTGGTGCCCGACATTTCGGACGAGATGCTGCGCGTGCTCGCGGAGCGCATTACGCGCTCGATCGCCCTGGTTCGCTCCGTGTTCGAGGGCCAGAGCCTGCGGCTCACGAGCTCGCTGGGCATTGCGGTTTTTCCCGACCACGCCGACAACGTGGAGGATCTGATCGCCCGCGCCGACACCGCGATGTACCAGGCCAAGGAAGCCGGAAAGAATGCCTGGCGGATCTACCGCAGCGACCTCGACACGTCATCCGAGATGGTGCGGCGGCTGTCGTGGAACGATCGCATACTGCACGCCCTTGAAAACAATCTCATGGATCTGCAGTTCCAGGGAATCTATTCGACCACGGACCGGTCGCTGCGGCACTTCGAGGTGCTCGTCAGGATGCGCGACAAGGATGACCCCGGCGTGCTGCTCATGCCCGGGCAGTTCATCCCGGTCGCGGAGAAATCCGGCAAGATAGTCGAGATCGACCGCTGGGTACTGCGGGAGGCCATCCAGATGCTGGCGGAAGTCAAATCGATACCAGCGCTGGCGGTCAATATCTCCGGACGTTCGTTCGACGAGCCGATGCTGCCTCAGTACATCGCGGAGCTGTTGAAGCGACACGAGGTCGCTCCGCATCGACTGCTGGTCGAGCTCACGGAAACCTCTGCGGTCTCGGATCTGCACGATGCCAAGCGCTTCATCGAAGCGCTGCGCCAGACGGGTTGCGGCGTGTGCCTGGACGATTTCGGCACGGGATTCTCTTCGTTCGCCTATCTCAAGCACCTGCAGGCTGATTCGATAAAGATCGACGGCCTGTTCATCCGCGATCTGCCGAGTGACCGCGACAACCAGCTGTTCGTCAAGGCCATCGTGTCGGTAGCACGCGGATTACGCAAGATCACCATTGCCGAATGCGTCGAGGACCAGGCTACGCTGGAGATGCTCCAGGACTTCGGGGTCGATGCCGTCCAAGGCTATTTCCTGGAAAAGCCGCGCGTGGATCACCCCCTGATGGTCGCTGCAACCCGGGTGAAAAACGGCAATCTGGAGCTTCGGTTTACTTGATGCGGTCTCGGTCGTAACATGCACGCGATATTTCCGCCCTACGCTTTTTGGAGGTCTATCGATGCCTCGGACGGTGCAATGCGTGAAGCTCGGACGCGAGGCAGAAGGTCTTGATTTTCCGCCATACCCGGGGGAGCTGGGCAAGCGCATTTTCGAGCAGGTCTCGAAGGAGGCGTGGGCGCACTGGATGGAACAGCAGAAGATGCTGGTTAACGAGAACCGGCTCAACCTCGCCGACAAGAAGGCGCGCGAGTATCTCGCTCAGCAGACCGAGCAGCATTTCTTCGGTGGGGGCGCGGACCGGGCGGCAGGCTACGTTCCTCCATCGAGAAAGTAGCTCTGGCGCTCTTTAATCGCGCTTGACGATCGGGCCATCATGTATTCATCGCGTCACACCATAGGCCATCTCGCACCGGATATTTACCGTCCTGGAATCCTGCTGTTCCCCACGGTGCAACAATGAACAAACCGCGCGACTTGCCGGAGCTTTTCCTTAACCGCGAGCTCGGTCAGCTCGCGTTCAACCGGCGCGTGCTGGCGCAGGCGGAAAACCGCGGAACGCCCCTGCTCGAGCGGTTGCGCTTTCTGTGCATCATCAG